>CAYMGX010000004.1:0-2319 GCA_964390065.1 uncultured Fibrobacter sp.
TCGTATGCACCGGCAAGTGATAGTGTTGCATTGACTGAGATTAGTATATTTTGAAACTACAAATTTTGGTGATTATACGGTGATACTTGTTCCAGTAAAATTGTCGTTGATGCAGACGATTGTTACCACTAAAACTGATTTGTCTTAAAAACGGCATTACAAATGAAACACATAAAAATAGATTCAATAATTTTGGAATAAAACTGGTTGAATAGGCAGAAGATTTGGTTAGATAGTGACATCAATAAGTAAAATAGAAAAATCAACGATAGGCCAGACCGCTGAGATTACTCCCGTTTTGAATAGCCCTTGTTACAACGTTTCTCTGCAGCATTCTTAATCGATGTATTGTGGCTTTATGATCTATTTCCTCAACAACTCCCTGCAATTGTGCCCTACCGTAATCTTTTTGGCTCATATAGACCGCATTTATAAATTCATTGATATTGAGCTGACTTTTATCTATCTTTAATCTTATGTTGGAGCATCACCTTGAGCTTCATAGCCAGCGTTTCCCTTTTTGGTGTTTTATAAACACATAGTAAAAAAATTTCGTATTTTATTTCAAAAGCAAGTAGTTTTTAATTCCTTGCCAACAATTTCGGAATGAAGCCCAAAGTCACTCTGTGCTTAACAAGGAAATAATGATGAAACAATGGGTTATTGGATTTGGAGTACTTCTTCTAACGTTCATTTATACAGGTTGCCATCAATCTTCACCACTCGCTCCGGAAGCACTTGCCTCAACAATAGTTTTTGCCGATAGCACTGATATATCAAAAATGCTTGGTACTGGCACATATATCAATATTGTGAGTGGTGTTGGTGATGGTGTCATTAACTATTCCAGCGAAAAACCAGACATTGCGACAGTTGATGCAAACACTGGCGAAGTAACATTAATTGGTATTGGAACAACTGTAATTACCGCAAATAAGGCTGCAACTTACAGCTTTAAAGCTGCAAGTGCTAATTATACCCTGACGGTAAAAGATAAGAATCTCTCAACAATAGTGTTTGCTGATGGTACTGATATCATCAAAACGTTTGGTGGTAACATATACATCAATATTGTGAGTGGTGTTGGTGATGGTATTGTTAGCTATTCCAGTGAGAAACCAGACATTGCGACGGTTAATGCAAACACTGGCGAAATAACATTAATTGGAGTTGGAACAACCGTAATTACAGCAAATAAGGCAGCGACTGATAGTTTTAAAGCTACAAGTGCTAATTACACCCTGAATGTAAAAGATAAGAACCACTCAGCAATTGTGTTTGCCGGTGGTACTGATATAATCAAAATGCTTGGTGGTAACAGATATATCAATACAGTAAGTGGTGTTGGTGATGGTGTTGTGAGCTATTCCAGTGAAAAACCAGACATTGCGACGGTTAATGCAAACACTGGCGAAGTAACATTAATAGGTGTTGGAACAACCGTAATTACAGCAACAAAGGCAGCAACTGATAGTTTTAAAGCTGTAAGTGCGAATTATACTCTGACCGTAAAAGATAAGAACCTCTCAACAATAATTTTTGCTGATGGTATAGAAATAATCAAATTGCTTGGTACTGGTACATATATCAATATCGTGAGTGGAGTTGGTGATGGTACCATTAGCTATTCCAGCGAAAGACCCTACGTTGCAACGGTTGATCCAAACACTGGCGAAGTAACTTTAATTGAAGTTGGAACAACTGTTATTACTGCTAATAAAGCTGCAACTGATAGTTCTAAAGCAGAAAATGCAAGTTATATACTAACCGTAAAAGATAAAAATCCCTCAACAATAGTGTTTACCGATGGTACTGATATAATTAAATTCTTTGGTACTGGCACATATATCAACAATGTGAGTGGGGTTGGTAATGGTGCGATTACTTATTCCAGCGAAAAACCAGACATTGCAACGGTTAATACAATCAATGGTGAAGTAACCTTAATTGGAGTTGGAACAACGGTCATTACTGCAATTAAGGCTGTAACTGATAGCTTCAAGGCAGTAAGTGCTGCTTATTCTCTGACCGTAAAAGATAAAACCCCATCAACAATAATTTTTACCAATGGTACCGATATAACAAAAATGCTTGATACTGGTACATATATCAATACTGTGAGTGGGATTGGTGATGGTCCAGTTACCTATTCCAGCGAAAAACCAGACGTTGCAACGGTTGATACAATCACTGGTGAGGTAACTTTAGTTGGAGTTGGAATAACTGTAATTACAGCTAATAAAGCTGCAACTGATAGCTTCAAGGCAGTAAGTGCTACTTATTCTCTGACCGTAAAAGATAAAACCCCATCAACAATAA
>CAYMGX010000004.1:2419-83936 GCA_964390065.1 uncultured Fibrobacter sp.
ACCGTAAAAGATAAAACCCCATCAACAATAATTTTTACCGATGGTACCGATATAAAAAAAATGCTTGATACTGGTACATATGTCAATAGTGTGAGGGGGATTGGTGATGGTCCAATTACCTACTCCAGTGAAAAACCAGCTGTTGCGACGGTTGATACAATCACCGGCGAAGTAACTTTAATCGGTGTTGGAACAACTGTAATTACAGCTAATAAAGCTGCAACTGATAGCTTCAAAGCAGTAAGTGCTACTTATTCTCTGACCGTAAAAGATAAAACCCCATCAACAATAATTTTTACCGATGGTACCGATATAACAAAAATGCTTGATACTGGTACATATATCAATACTGTGAGTGGGATTGGTGATGGTCCAGTTACCTATTCCAGCGAAAAACCAGACGTTGCAACGGTTGATACAATCACTGGCGACGTAACATTAATCGGTGTTGGAACAACTGTAATTAGAGCTAATAAAGCTGCGACTGATAGCTTTAAGACAGTAAGTGCAACTTATTCTCTGACTGTAAAAGGAAAAAAAACCTCATCAATAGTGTTTGCTGATAGTACTGCTATAATCAAAATGCTTGGCAGTGACACATATATCAATCCTGTGAGTGAGGTTGGTGATGGTGCAGTTACCTATTCCAGCGAAAAACCCGACATTGCGGCTGTTGATGCAAACACCGGCGAAGTAACTTTAATTGGAGTTGGATCAACAGTAATTACTGCAAATAAGGCATCAACTGATAGCTTTAAAGCTGTAAGTGCTGATTATACGATAGATGTATTAGGACCATATCTACCCCTTTTAACTATTTCAACGGATAATATGCATCCTGTTAATAGTAAAGAAGACTGGACAAGTGGTCATGCGATACTTAATAACGGTGGAACAATTACAGATTTAGGTAATCTTGAAATTAAGGGAAGAGGGAATACCACCTGGAATTTGATGCAAAAAAAACCATATACCCTTAAGTTTGACAATAAGAAACAATTTCTTGGCATGAAACCACATAAAAGATGGGTTTTATTAGCAAATTATGCAGATAAAACACTTTTAAGAACAACCTTCGCGTTTAATTTAGGGTTATCAGTTTTTAGCAATCTTAAGTGGACTCCTGCGAGTAGAATGGTAGAAGTTGTATTAAATAATGAATACATTGGTGTTTATCAAATTGTTGAGCAAATCCGTATAGACAATAACCGTGTTGATATTGATTTAGATAAGGGCGAATTTCTATTGGAAGTTAATGCAAGACTCGATGAAAAATTCAATTTTACAACTGCAAGGGAAGTACCATTTTCATTAAAAGAACCAGAAGAACCAGACGCATCTCAATTTGATACAATAAAATCAAAAATACAGGAAATTGAAGATGTAATTTATTCTGATAATTTTACTGATACAATAAGTGGTTATACTAAGTATATCGATGTAAACTCCTTCATTGATTGGTATTTGATTAATGAAGTTACTAAAAATAATGATGCACTCTTTTTTTCATCCGTATATATGTATTACAAGGATAATTTGCTTTACATGGGGCCATTATGGGATTTTGATATTTCATCAGGGAATATCGACTATAATGGTTGCGACAATCCTGAAAACTATTGGGTAAAAAATGCAAAGTGGATTCAAAGACTTTTTGATGATTCGTTATTTGTTCAAAAAGTCAAAATTAGATGGAATGAGACAAAATACGAATTGCTAAATGAAATTGCCGATATTTCTTTTAATGCTTCTCTACTGAATAATGCGGCAAATAACAATTTCAAGCGTTGGGATATTTTGAACACCTATGTCTGGCCGAATAGAGTCGTTAAAGGTTCATATAATGGAGAAGTAAATGAACTTATCGACTGGTTGACTATGCGGTATAATTGGATGGATGGTGAAATTAATAAGTAAAATGGACAAAAGGCATTACAACAGTATACAAATTATTTACAAGCCGGTGGTTTCGTGGTGGTTATCCGAAACATGGATACAGCCTGATAGGTAGTGCGCCTGTTATCATCACCTCTTACAAGGCCCGTTATCCGGCTCAACACGCATCTCGTGGAAAAAAACCGACACCGCATAACACTGAAGACTATCTGTATCAGTGGTATTGATTGACACATTCTTGTATTTGGATCCCTGATCCCTGCGGTAATTACGCACTTCGCTCTGTACGAGTTTCAGTCTGTTTCCCGTACTGTCAAATGTCTGCAGATCAAAATGTCCAAAGACACCCTCTCCGAGCACAAGAAATTCACCCTGAAAGTTAATCACACCATTCTGAACAGTTAAATTTGTAGATGTAAAATTTACATATTTTGATAGTTCTATTTTCAGTTCCGGATCAATGTTGAGTCGAATTTTTTCAACATTCTTTGACTGCGTTTGTCCCGGTTTTTTTATTTGTACTGAATCTTTTTTTGCTGTATCAGAAACAGTTGTGTCTGTAATAGTTGTATCGTTTGGTGAATTCTTTTGATCTGCCCCAAATACCAATGCGACAGCTAAAGAGATGAATATAAAAATCCTGGATATCATTCTTTTGCCTTTCTTATGAAATTTGTCCGGCATTCTTTGCCCGGTACCCTCACGGATAAAAGTATATATCTTTAGTGTCGTGTTTTCAACCATCCAGTCCATTTGCCATTTATTGTTGTAACCGCAATGGTAATTCCAGACCATTCTCCTGTAATAATCTTTCATCTGACAACACAATATTTGTCAACCCGTCAGCGACCACTCTACCACAATTCAGAATAATCGTCCGCTCACAGGTATCCCATATAAAATCAAGATCATGTGATACAGTTATTTTTGTTATGTCAAACTTACGCACAAGTTCCATTAACTGCCTCCGATGACGCGGATCAAGGTCTGATGTCGGCTCATCCATTATGAGGATTTTTGGTTGCATAACAAGCACAGTCGCAAAAGCACAAAACCTTTTCTGCCCCTCACTGAGATGAGACGGTACTTTATCTTTGAGGTGCCAAAGGCCAAGATCTTTTATAGTTTTATCAACTAACGTTATCAATTCGTCACCGTGAACACCCATATTCTGAGGACCGAACATGATATCCTCATAAACGCTGGACATAAACAGCTGATCGTCTGCATTCTGGAAAACAAGGCCGACAATTTTCCGGATTGTTTCCTGAGTTTTCTTTGTCAGAACTGTTTCATTAATGGAAATAGTACCCTGTTGCGGTATAAAGTAGCCGTTCAGATGGTGTACCAGTGTTGATTTTCCGGCACCATTCCCACCTGCAATTCCCACCGTTTCTCCAAATGTAATATCGAGCGAGACTGCATCAAGTGCCCGTGTGCCGTCATCATAGGTAAAACCAAGATTCTTTATGGAAATATCATACATTAAAAAAGTATCCTTATAACCAGGAAAAGTCCCGCAAACATAGCGATTGTCAAAATACTCTTAGCAGTAAATTTCATAGCCGTATAATTGACAACATCGCCATTAAATCCTCGCGCGATCATTGCACGGTAAATATGATCTGCATGTGTAGTTGTCCGAAGTAACAGTGCACCTATTAGTTTCGCTGTTGTAAACAATCCTTTTCCCTTTCCGTTAAACGAGCGCATTGACCGAGCGCGCTGCATTGCATGGGCTTCATCAACAAGCAAAAACAGATACCTGTTGAGAAGCAGGAGTTGTGTGATAAATACCTTTGGTACATGCAACAGATGCAACACTTTACATAATGATGTAAACTGGATGCACATCGAAAAGACAAGCATAGAGCTGATTATCACAAAGCTCTTTGCAACAATAACAAGACCGCTGACCATACCGTTACTAAGTGTTACCCCTGCGACTACGCCAAATACCTCACGATCAAAAAAAGGATTAGCCGCAGCCATAATAAGAATGAATGGCGAAATCATAGCTACTCTGTAGAGTAAAAGTTTAAGCGGGAGACGAAACGCAATCACAGAAAACAGGGGAAATGCACCATATACAAGTACTGCAGTAATATTAAATTTTCCAACAGAGACAACAGACACGATAAACAAAAAAAAGATCGGGACAATGACAACTGAAAGTTGATCACTTCTTACTGACGAAAACAGTGGTGATGAACTGTAACGATGATGCTTTAAAAGTGACTCACGTTCTTTATGCACATTACCTGATTTTCTGTGTTTTTGAGCGTACGATTAATGCTGTGACAATTGCCACGATCAGAAAAACAAGACATCCGGTAAAGCCGGCTACCGAAGTTGATGCCAGCTTTGTTGTATCATCATGTAAAACGTCAGATTTAAATGAGTAATCCGGTAGAAATGCAACTTTTTCCTGAATAGTCTGAAGTGTTCCATGCACTAATTGAGAAAACTTACCTGCAAATGCCACAGAGCTGCTTGTTTTCTCAATTGACCATTCAAGCCCATCGGGGTGTGATGACGCAAATAGCGAAAGAACACCGGCTGTGATAAAGGATACAATAACGAATGTAACCAGGACTTTCCTATCCGGTTTAATGGCAGAACTGGTTTTGAGCATGCCTGGTGACACCTTTACAACAAAGGTAACAACAGCAAAGGTAACAAGTCCCTCAACGACACCGATTCCCGCATGAATTGGAAGCATAAACATTAAAAATGTTTGAAAGGGCAGTTCGGTAACTCCGGAAACGACAGTCTGAAAAATCACCGCTGAAGCTCCGGCAAGTAGTCCTGTAAGGGCAGCAGCAATAGATCCGCCAAATATACGTGCCTGCAGGAGCGATTCCCCTGCTATTTTTTTGTAAATTAACGGATAGGTAATAAATGCCGGGAAAAACGCAAGATTAAAAATATTACAGCCAAGCGCCAGTATCCCGCCATCAGCAAAGAACATACATTGAATTACAAGTACCGATGCAAGCGTAATAAATGCGCGATATGGACCAAGCAAAATTGACAATAGAAGACCACCACCAAGATGCCCGCTTGAACCGGTTCCCGGAATAGTAAAATTGATCATCTGTGCGGCAAAAATAAATGCTCCCAATACACCCATCAGCGGTGTTCGTGAATGATCACCCTCCAGTGCTATCTTTTTTGCGCTATAACCAATCAAGGCCCCACTAACAACCCAGAATGCGCCACCAACAACCGGAGATAGTAGTGCATCAGCCATGTGCATTGTACAGACTCCCTGATAAACATCTCATTACATTACATTACATTACAGTAATATACATGCACACATATCAGGTAGCACGTTTATTTCATTCGTAGCACAAATTATTTATTATGAGTCGTCATGTGAATGACAATGTTTGTGAGTCCTGACTGCGCTGACACTCAGATCCACTTTAAGCACACCGACAAGAGCTCTCATGGACGCAGCCAGTTTCTCAACTTCACGAATACACCCTTTAACTGCAATTATTTCAAGGCAGTTATGATGATCCATGTGAACATGCTGAGCACTGATAATGATTGATTGATAGTCATGCTGAAGATCCATAAGTGTCGTCACCAACTCACGTTTATGATGATCATACATCATCGTGATAGCACCGGCGACAACACAACCCTCAATCATTTTCTTATCCGAGAGCTCGTTACGGATAAGATCCCGGATTGCTTCGGAACGATTCTTATAGCTCTTTGCAGCAATATGTTCATCGAAGGCGTCGATAAGGGACTTTTCGAGAGAAATGCCGAAGCGGTAGAGTTCACTCATTGGGGGGATGCTCCTATGGAGCAAGGTAGATAGTAGTCAGTAGACAGTAGGCAGGAATCATTCGAATCCAGAATCCAGTAGCCAGAATTCAGTAGGTAAACCATTTTGTTACCTGTTTTATAAATCATTATATCAACATCCTGTCTTCTGTCTTCTATATCCACACTCCAACTAATTTTGCCTTAATTTTCCGATATAACTTTCTAATAATTTACTTACTTCATCCAGCATTGTCCAGCAATCTTTCTCATTAAAATAGCCAAGATCGTTAGAAAGAATAAGATAATAACGGCACTCTTCGATTGACCCTTGAGCGATATTGTAAAATCTGATTTTTTCAGGCAATGTTCGTTTTTTAAAACCCTCTGCAATATTAGCTGCAATTGAAACAGATGCCCTACGAAATTGTGAGATTAGCCCAAACTGTTCCGATTTTGGAAATGATGCAGTACATTTGTAAATAGCCAAAACAAACAAATGGGCTTTTTTCCATACAATCAAATCTTCAAACGTTTTACATTTTTCCATAACTTTAGAACTCTTTATAAAAAACCACTAATCGAAAAATGAAGGACATCCACAGCTCGTCCCATAAATTGGATTTTCTACTGGATTCTGACTACTGACTACTGGATTCTTTCCCCAGCCTACTCCCCAACCACCCCCACCAACTCAATCTCAAACGTCAAGTCCTTCCCTGCCAGCGGGTGATTTGCATCCAGGGTGAGTGTTGTATCGTTGAAATCAATGATTGTCATAATTGCAGATTGACCTTCCGGACCGCTTAATTGCAGCTGACGGCCGATTTCCGGTTCGAGATCTTCCGGAAGTCGCTCTCTGTCAAGATTGATTATGAGTTCAGCACGATGCTCGCCATAAGCATCTGATGACTTTATTGTAACGGTTTTTTTATCACCTTTTTTCATTCCGTTAATGGCAGAATCAAAACCGGGAATAACCTGCTCACTACCAATTGTAAACTCAAGCGGATCCCGTCCCTCTGAACTGTCAAAGACTGAATTATCTGAAAGCGTTCCCTTGTAATGAACTTGAACGGTGTCACCTGCTTTTGCGATCATCAAAACCCCTTTTAAAAATGTGTTCGTATGTTTGTCACTTAATTGTGGACTTAATATAGAATTCAGACTGGGAAATTCAGAATGAAATCGTTACGCCGTCGCAGTTTTTTCGTATAGTGCCTATACTATTCAACAAACAATGGATTATCCACAGTGGTATTTAAAAAATTGTTGCAGATTATTAGAGGGATGTACATGTAACCAATTGCAGTTTTAAGAAACAGGAATTGATGACACAGTAATGAAAAACAAGGATTATCCTGACAGCAGCCAATCAGCAGTCACCATCTTAATTACCATTGATTTTCTGAACGATCGTCTGCATAAAACCAAGCTTCTTTTCGATGACTTCATACTCCTGTTTGTTATTAAATTTGACTTCTGATGGATATGCAGTCATTATAACAGCATTGATATCATGCTTTTGCGATACTTTATCGAGGAATTCGACACCATTCATTTCGGGCATATTGTAATCGGTGACAATAAAATCGGGGACACCGTTTTTTCTTATTTCTTCAATCGCTTCAAGTGGATTATCAAAAAGGACAACATCCTGTACTCCGCCAATTTTTAACCATTCTCCGAGAGCTTCAGTTATGGAATTGGTATCATCAATCACCATAACCTTCTTAATGTCTTTTTTTTTCACCAGTTTTCACCTGCCTGCATTATGAATGCACATATATGACAAATGCAATTATCTATTGATACGGTAACAATTTCCCGGAGTAAGCAACACAGTGTACCAATGAGTGTATAGAAGTAAGATAGCGAAAGAAATGTTTTTTTTCAACTTTTCTTTCGCTATGGATAAACTTTTTTAATTTACAATTTTGTAAAATTATATAGCAGTAAATAAATCAGGGAATTAACGGTTCGCGATTAAAACGGTGACCATCTTTCTCCGCAATGTCAAATGCAGCGCTTCCTCCAATTACGGAGATAATACTTTCTTTTGAATTAAGAATACTTTCTGCAATACTACGCAGTTTTTCCGAATTCGCAGTTAAAATTGATTCACGAACTTTCTGCCTGAATCCGGCTGTCTGTCCGATCATCTGATCGACGGCTTCACCAAACCCCTGTGCATGTGGTGATAACGGTGAGTCAATCTTCCCTATTGCACCGATAATGTTCTGATCGATTTTATCCTGATTAATGCCGGCAGCAATCATTTGCAGCCCTTTCTCGAAATGATGCAACGTGTTACCAAGATTTGGGTCACGGTATGATGCACATGCAAAAACCGGATGTGCAACAGACGACACCGACATACCTCCATATGCACCACCCTCAACGCGGACTTTATCCCACAGATAGCCAGTTGACAAATAGCGACTTATGAGATACTGAATCCCAAAACTTTCGGGTGTCAAAGGAGACATTTTCCAGATTTTTGATACGAAATTTACTGCAGAGTTTATTTCAATACCCAGGGCACCTGCATTCGTTGATTCAGGTAGTGAATAATGTTCTTTGTTAAACACTCCGCCCGGGAGACTATCAATAAATCCTTTAACATTTTGCAGAATCTGCGATGGATCATCCGCGGTTACAGAGACAAATGCAGTGTTTCTGTTGACAACAAGCGCATGTATCTCTTTAATCGCATCTACAACGTTATCGATAGTATTATTTTTAAGAATTGTATCAAGGAACCGCAGCTGTGTTATCCCGCCCATTAACTCATCCAGATAGCGTGATTTAGCAACAAACGATGATGCATACGAAATGGCAAACTGATGCCCCGATCCGACAACCGACGCATGAAGTCCGTTGCGCTCTTCAAGCAGAATGTCCCTGATCTGTTTCTTATTTGTCAAATCCGGTGATGATAACATATCGAAAATAATGCCAAGCATTTCAGGTGCATACCCGGCAATTGCCTTTCCATGTAAGAATCCGTAGAAAAACAGTGATTCATCAGTACCCGGCATGGTCTTGCATGACACCGATGCATCAATGCCACCTGTAGCGAGTGCAATACGTTTCGCATTATCCTCATAGGAGTAGCCTTTAGTACCGCAGCGTGTGATCAGTTCGGCATATATTGACAAATATGGAACAAGCCGTTGTGGCAGACATTGCAGATTAAAACCGATATCAAAATAGACCACACCGGATGTAAAAACCGGGTGTGTAAAAACAGTTGTTCCATTGTAGATCTCTTTTATTGCAGGCGTTTCTTTGCCTTTAAGCGGAAGATCCGATTTTGATAATTTCGGCAATGCAGCAAGTGCTGCTTCCGATGGCGGTGTTTTCTGCTGTTGCAGTAATTCATTTGTCAAGGTATGATACTTTTCTTTATCAACTGAAGTAAAACCGCTCGTAAGTTTTTTAGCCTGTTCAACAGTCTGCTGTTCAAGCTGCTTTCCCATCTCCGATGAAGCCTCAATGACAGCACAGAGCCGGTGATTGTTATCCAGAAGATGCTTACGAACAAGGGCCCGGAAAAATTCAGAACCTTTTGCGAACTCATTCTTGATAAATGCAAGCGGCTTTTCAAATGCAAGATGTGCAAGCGGGTCGCCATCATAGATCCAGGAGCGGTAGCAGCGCTCGGCAAGCCTCAGATTGTAGGGAAAGTGCGCACCGGTAATTTCCCGTAAGCCAAACTCGATCTGGCGAATCGAACCTTCCATAAGTTCGCGGTCAAAACCTCTGTCAATTTCAGATCGCAATGTGTCAAGAACCAGTTTTTCTATAGCTGCAGCATTCTCATTGGTACTCTTGCGAAGGCCGGCTGCAAAAACAGTCTGGACAAGATCCGCTTCAAATCCACTGATATCATCAAGGTCCTCACCAAGTCCGCTGTCAACAAGCGTCCTCTTGAGAGGGCTACTCTCAGTTCCCAGAAGATAATGCGAAAGAATCCTGCCGCTAAGGGTCAATACCGGATCGGTTGCATCACCAAAAATCCAGACAAGCGCAACCGTTGCAGTACCATCATCCTCTTTAGGGGCCGGAGCCGTGATACGAATACTCCGTGGAGTCGACCAGAGTGCCTGAGCATTTACCCTTGAGTCAATATCAAGAAAACCATAGTTGTCAAGATATTGATCATTGAGAAACCCGAGTGTCTTTTCGGATGGAAGATTTCCATAAAGAAAAACGAAGGAATTTGATGGATGATAATACTTCCGGTGAAACTCCCTGAACTGCTCATAGGTCAGATCGGTAATATGTTCAGGATCACCGCCGCTTTCGTATGAATAGGTAATATCTGGAAACAGGGTTCCCAGAGTTCTTCTGTCAACATGACTTGAGAAATTCGAAAAAACGCCTTTCATCTCATTATAAACGATTCCTTTAATACCGACATCCTTATTGACATCCTCGACATCAAAGTGCCACCCTTCCTGATAAAACGTGTTCTCTGTAATAAGCGGATTAAACACCGCATCACAGTAGACATCAACGAGGTTAAAAAAATCTTTTTCCACCTGCGATGACACCGGGTAGATTGTTTTGTCGGGATAGGTCAGTGCATTTAGAAATGTCTGAAGCGATCCCTTGAGCAGTTCCTGAAAGGGATCTTTTATCGGGAACTTCTTTGATCCGCAAAGAACAGAGTGCTCCATAATATGAGGAACTCCGGTGCTGTCACTTACCGGTGTACGAAATGCAATTGAGAACAGGTTATTAGGATCATCATTAAACAGATGAAGCACACGGGCACCCGTTTTCTGATGCGTAAAAATATAGGCTGTTGCATGCAACTCGGAAATGGGCTCAACCCTATCAAGTTTAAAGCCCTTTACAATAGATGACAGATCAAGGTTCTGTTGAGGTACTAAAGATCCCATAACGTTTATGTGCCTTTCCCAAATAAAATTGATGCTGCACAGTGCCGCACTGATTGCCGATTAACAGATGCAACACAATAAAAAAGTCGGCCGGGCAACACAGTAAAAAAAGCCCAGTCTTGTAAAATAGCTCAAGATATACTATTTTACAACAAGTGTGTTACATAGACTGCTCCTTTGGGTTAATTTTTACCACTAAGTGTTCTTTGTCGATGTAAGAGGCTATTTAAGCGCTTGATCTCATTATGATTAGTATTTTTTACTCTGTGAAGTTAAAGGAGAATAGAAATGTCAGGAAAAAATGTAATCCTTTTTGGTCCTCCGGGAGCAGGAAAGGGTACACAGGCAGCAAAACTCAGAGATCTTTTGGATGTACCTCACATCTCAACCGGTGATATGTTCCGGTACCACATGAAAAACAATACCGAACTCGGACAGACCGCCAGAACATATACCGAAAAAGGTCAACTGGTTCCTGATGCCATAACAATTGCAATGGTAAAAGACCGCCTTAGCCAGGATGATATTAAAGCAGGATTTCTCCTTGATGGATTTCCACGCAGTGTTCCTCAGGCGGAAGCGCTTGACACAATGCTTAATTCAATCAACATCAGTCTCAACCACGTTGTCAATATCAGTGTTCAGGATGATGAGATCCGGACACGCCTTGCAAAACGTGCAACGATTGAAGGACGTGCTGATGATGCAGATCCGAAGGTGATTCAGAATAGAATTAATACCTATAAAAATCAGAGTGAACCCTGCCTCGGCTACTATCGCCCTCAGGGACTTGTGCGCGACATTGACGGAGTCGGAAGCATTGATCAGGTATTTGACAGGATCAGAAAAGTATTCAATTAATTACGGTATGAATCTCATCAATAAAAAAGGGCTTTTTATAGCCCTTTTTTATTGATTTAACATTTAATCCTGGAATGGTACATTGAAAATACAATAGTAAAGCATCCTGGTTGGCCAAGCATTTACATTCTGATGCGTTAACAAATTTGAGTTCAGCTGTAAAGGTAGAATCTCCCGCGATTGTCACATGTCCTTGTTGTGATTCGATACCACTGGAATTAGCTGCAAGGATATCTGTTACTGGAGGGAGTTTCTTTGCTGATTTTACATTCAAATCACTTCTTTACGATTTCAACCCGGTGGTTTTTTGACCGCCCATCCTCAGTACGATTATCAGCAACAGGCTTCTCATGACCCCATCCGATTGAAGACAATCGTTCCTTATAAATCCCTTTAGTAATCAAAAATTCTAATAGTGAAGTTCAATTGTGAGTATTTGATATTAATGTTGTTAAAGTAAAAGATCATGGCGAAAAATATATTGTTTCTCAGGATGGTAATGAATTAAAACAGATATCACCCGCTGTCTATGATCTCACATTTTATTCCGAAGCGTTTGAGTTTCGCAAATTTTGAGTTAAAAAGGCTGAACATATAGGTCAAGCCCGTTGTTTACATTGTATTGAGGGTATGACGAAATGTTTTGTTTCGGGGGTATTAAAGAAAACTCATATTTAAAAGCACTTCTATGGTTTGCGTATTTTGCAGTAATGTGTTATAACTATAATAATTAATTTGACCATTCCTAAAATAATCGTAGGGCGATAATTTTTTGTTTATGATAATAGGAGGGATAATGCGGAGATTTTTAACTGATTCATTCCGGATAACACAGGGTTTTTTTGCGAAAAAGCTGCCAACAAAAAAAATAATCAATGAACATCCGCTAAGGGCTGAACTTTTCAGTACGGACCAGTTTGGCCTCCATGCAAAATTTCTGGCAGAGAACCACTCTGTAAATCTGAAGAAAACCAGGGAAAAACTTCTTATCCGCCTGAAGAATAATGAAGAAATTCTGCTGCGCGCAAATAAAATGCTTAATGATGCAGTTAAAACAAAAAACAGCATTTCTCCTGCAGGTGAGTGGGTGTTGGATAATTATTACCTGATAGAAGAACAGATACGGCTTGCGCAGAAATACCTTCCAAAAGTATATAGCAGAGAACTGCCGAATTTACTAAAGGGCCCCATGGCAGGATATCCAAGGGTATATGATATTGCCATGGAAATAGTATCGCATGGGGACGGCCGTATCGATGTCAAAGGGTTAACCGCATTTATTACGTCTTACCAGACGATAAAAAAACTGAAACTTGGGGAATTATGGGCTATTCCCATAATGCTGCGTCTTGCGCTTATAGAGAATTTAAGACGTGTCTCCGTCAATATGATGGTAACACAGACGGACAGGGACAAGGCAGACTACTGGGCAAACAGAATTCTGAAAGTGGCGGTTAAAGACACTGATAAATACATTCATGAGATAGCGGCAATGGCAAAAGATAATCCGCCCATGTCGGACTCTTTCGTGTCGGAGTTTGTAAGGCGCCTTCAGGGCCAAAGCGCCAACATTGACCTGCCTTTAAACTGGCTGGAAAAGAAACTTTCCGAACAGGGAGAAACTGTTAACCGGCTGATACGCTCAACCAGCCGCAAACAGGCTGCCAATCAGGTGTCCATAGCCAATACGATAGAAAGCTTAAGGCTGCTTGAGGGGACCAACTGGCATGATTTTGTGGAGACTTTAAGCGTGGTTGAAGGGATTTTAAGAAATGACCCCTACGGCGTTTACAGTGATATGTCTTTTGAAACCCGTGATACATACCGTCATGTTATTGAAAAATTAGCTATGAAAAGCGAACTTGCTGAAGAAGATGTGGCGGCTCGGCTTCTGGAACTTGCAGCCGGGGAAACGCAAAAGAATAACCGTAAAGATGTGTCAGCGCACATAGGTTATTATCTTATAGATAAAGGGCTGGAGCAGTTTTATAGAGCGCTGAAAATAAGATTTCCTGTAAGTGATTTATTGCAGGCAAAAAACACATCATTGTCAATGCCATTATATATGGGTTTTATTATACTGTTAACGTGCGCCGCAGCCGCGGCTGGTTTGTTTTTGGCGCGGATGCTGGGGTTGCACGGCCAGCTTAATTTTGTGATACTTTTAGTACCTCTGCTCTTTACTGCAAGTCAGACAGCTATTTCCATTGTGAACTGGATAGCCACAATTATTGTAAAACCGAAATCTCTTCCGAAAATGGACTATTCAAAATCAATAGCACCTGGGGCGCATACGCTTGTGGTTGTGCCTACTTTGCTTGGCAGCACACAGGGAATTGAATCGCTTGTAGAAAATCTGGAGGTTAGTTACCTTGCAAATAAAGACCCGCAGATAAATTACGCGCTGCTGACTGATTTTAGGGATGCCCAACAGGAAACCCTGCCGGAAGATGAAGCGCTACTGTCCTGTGTAATTGACGGGATAGAAAAATTAAATAACAAATATCCGGGTAAGGATAGTGAAATATTCTATTTTTTTCACAGAAACCGTAAGTGGAACCCCCGTGAAAAAGTATGGATGGCATATGAAAGAAAACGAGGCAAGCTTTCTGAATTAAACATGCTTCTTAGGGGCTGTGGAAATGACAGATTCAGCGTCATAAAAGGCGATGTACAGCATCTGCAGGACGTAAAATATGTGATAACGCTTGATACGGATACCAGGATGCCAAGAGACACCGTAAAAAATCTGGTTTCAATTATTTGTCATCCATTGAATCAGCCGGTGTATGATGAAAAAAAGAAACGTGTGGTATCCGGTTACGGAATTCTTCAGCCGAGGGTGGAAGCGGGGTATCCGGGGGAAAATCCGTCCGCTTTTATTAGAATTTTCGGCGGCGAGACAGGAATTGACCCTTATACAAAAGCCGTTTCCGATGTTTATCAGGATCTGTTTTTTGAAGGGTCATTTATAGGCAAAGGGCTGTATGAAGTTGATTCTTTTGAAAAATGCCTGAAAGAGCGTCTGCCGGAAAACCTGATACTTAGCCATGATATGCTTGAAGGGTGTTATGCCCGTTGTGCGCTTGTGACTGAAGTTGAACTGCAAGAAAAGTTTCCGACCGGATATCTGAAAGATGTCAGCCGCAGGCGGCGCTGGATTCGGGGCGACTGGCAGATAACACAATGGCTGTTTCCAATGGTTCCGGGTTTTAACGGGAAAAAAGAGAAAAATTCGCTGTCTTTTCTATCGCAGTGGAAAATACTGGATAATTTAAGGCGCAGCCTTGTACCTGTTTCTGTTTTTCTGATGTTTATATCCGGATGGATACTGTTTAAATCTTCCTGGTTGTGGACTCTGTTTATTATAGGGCTTTCAAGTCTGCCGATACCCGTTAAATTGCTGTATGACGCGGGAAGAAAACCGGATGGCATAACAATGGAATCACATCTTTCGGCATTATCTGCTTCATTGGCTGGCCGGGGCCTGCAGTTTCTTCTTTCTTTTGTGTTTATAGTGTATGAAGCGTATTACAGTATTGCGGCAGTGTTTACCACTTTCTGGCGAAAGTTTATCACGCGCAGGAAACTACTGGAATGGAATACTTTCGCGGAAACGGAACTTGCCGGAAATATGACCGCGTTTGATTATGTTAGAAAAATGATCACAGCTCCGTTTGCGGCAGTGGTGTGTATAGCTTCGGGAACTGTGACATCAGATCTGCCGGCGGTAATAGTGCTTATTTCGTGGCTGTTTTCTCCTGCTGCTGCATATATTATCAGCAGGCCAGCTCCTTTGCGCCGCGATGCACTTTCCGAGTCAAAAAAACTTTTCTTAAGAATATGCGCAAGAAAGACGTGGAGATTTTTTGAAGATTTTGTAACTGCCCATGACAGTTTTCTGCCGCCGGATAATTTTCAGGAAGAACCGCTGGGAATAGCCGCACGCAGGACATCTCCCACCAATATAGGTCTTTCTCTTTTGTCCAATCTCACGGCATATGATTTTGGATATATTTCAATGGGCGAGATGCTTGACAGGACAAAAAAGACATTTGTCACCATGAGCACAATGGAGAAATACAGGGGCCATTTTTACAATTGGTACAGCACTGAGACCTTAAAACCGCTGCTTCCTTTATACGTTTCTTCCGTTGACAGCGGAAACCTTACAGGCAATTTACTGGTTTTACGTTCGGGTGTTCTGGAAATGCGGGCGGAGAAGATTGTCTCTTTAAAAATACTTGACGGTCTGCTGGATGCTCTTAACACGCTTAAGGAAAGTTATAAGGAACCGCTTAAAAATATGGCTGCTGCAGCAAGGGAAACCGCTGTAAGGATAGAGGTAAGGTTAAAACGCATGGAGGATAATCTTTTATCTGTGCCTGAAACACTTCCGGAATTACATATGATGATTCGCCACTTGTCTGCAGAGTGTTCAAAAATAATTATTGACCTCGATTTTATAGACCTTGTAAAAACAAAAAAATGGGGTATAACTTTTGAAAAACAGTGCTACCACTGCCTTGAAGATATGGTTCATATGGCGCCATGGATTCAACTTCCGGCTGAAATCCCTGGTATGTGGGATAAAGATGACGAAAAACAGAAAGAAATTTTAAACTTTTTAAGGGCGGAATTAAGGCAGCTTGACACGATACCTTTTCTTATTGATGCTGCGAGGCTGGAATTAAAACTTACACCTGTGATAAATCGGATACTTGAATTTAATAACAATAACAAAGCCGAAACAGAGTGGTTATTGCTGCTTAAAAATGCAATTTCAACCGCCGGGGCAAGGGCGTGCGAAAGAATTGCCGTAATTGAAGAACTGGCGCTTTTCTGCAGTGAAATGTCAAATGTGGAGTATGACTTTCTTTATAATAAATCCAAACATTTGTTTCATATAGGATATAACGAAGGTGAAAGAAAAACTGACGCTTCGTGCTATGATCTTCTTGCGTCCGAATCGCGTCTGGCAAGTTACACAGCCATTGCCCAGGGATGCGTGCCTCAGGAACACTGGTTCATGCTCGGAAGGCTACTATCAAAGCGCGGCGGAGATCCGGTGCTGGTATCGTGGGGCGGTTCCATGTTTGAATACCTGATGCCCCTTCTTATAATGCCGGATTATGAAGGAACGTTACTTAATAGGACTTACAAAGCAATAGTTGAAAGACAGATAGATTACGCAAGGCGTAATGAAGTGCCATGGGGTATATCGGAATCAGGATACAATAAAGTTGATGTTACCATGGCTTATCAGTACCGTTCATTTGGAGTGCCAGATTCAGGTTTTAAGAGAGGGTTATCAGAAGACCTCGTAATTGCCCCGTACGCGTCTTCCCTGGCGTTAATGGTAGAACCCGAAAAAGCCTGTGAGAATCTGGAACTGCTAAAATCTAAAGGTTTTGAAGGGGAATATGGTTTTTATGAGGCTATTGATTACACTCCGGCCCGGCTTGCCACGGATGAAAAATACGCCGTAGTAAAATCATATATGGCTCATCATCAGGGTATGTCGTTATTATCTTTCGCGTATGTCCTTTTAAACAGGCCTATGCAGAGGCGTTTTTTAGCTGACCCTATGTTTAAAGCCACAGAACTTCTACTGCAGGAAAGGGTTCCTGTGGATGTGCCATTTCTTTATGACACGGAAGTTACAGGGCCGCTTAGGCAAATGGAAGAAAGGGAGGCTCTTTTACGCGTTTTTACAAATCCCGATACTCCTACACCGGAGATACACCTTTTATCAAATGGAAAATACAACGTCATGGTGACAAATGCAGGCGCCGGTTACAGCAAATGGAAAAATATTGCGGTAACAAGGTGGCGTGAAGACGCGGCGCTGGATAATGAGGGTACATTTGTGTACCTTAGAGATACGCAAACCGGGGATTTCTGGTCTGCAGCCCATCAGCCGACGCTTAAAAAGTCCAGACATTATGAAGCGGTTTTTTCACAATCGCGGGCGGAATTTAAAAGGCGGGATTATCACATTGACACGCATACAGAAATAGTTGTATCGCCGGAAGATGACGTGGAACTTCGCAGGATTACAATAACCAACAGATCCCGCGAAAACCGTCAGATAGAGTTTACCAGTTATATGGAAGCGGTGTTAAATTATCCGGAGGCTGACCAGGCACACATCGCTTTCAGCAATCTTTTTATACAGACGGAAATTATTAAACCGTATCAGGCTGTAATCTGCCGCAGAAGGCCACGTTCTGAAAATGAATCGTATCCTTTTATTTTACATCTTATGGCTGTTCATGGCAATTCTACGACGCCGGCTTCATATGAAACTGACCGGAGTAATTTTATAGGGCGCTGCGGCACAACGGCTAATCCCGCTGCAATGCATGATAACGGCTTTCTTTCAGACAGTGAAGGCGCAGTGCTTGATCCTGTATTAAGTATCCGAGGTAGCGTGGAACTTGATTCACAGGAGTCGGCGGTGATTGATTATGTGACGGCGGTATGCAACAGTATGGAAGACGCATATAAACTTATGGAAAAATACAGGGATCGCAATCTTGCGGACAGAGTTTTTAATCTTTCCTGGATACACGGGCAGGTTGCACTGCAGCAGATAAATGCGACAGAAGCGGATGCCCAGCTTTATGGGCGCCTTGCAGGCGCCATTGTTTATGCCAATCCCGCATGGCGTGCAGCTGCAAGTATACTTAAAAAGAACTTAAGGGGGCAGCCGGATTTATGGGGTTACAGTATTTCAGGAGACCTTCCGATAGTGCTGGTGCGCGTGGAAGACCCGGAGAATCTGGAAATAATAGATCGTCTTGTGCAGGCGCATTCATATTGGAGAATGAAAGGTTTAAGGGTTGACCTTTTTATTTGGAATGAAGATCATTCGGTTTACAGGGATGATATGAGCGAAAAGATAAACAGCCTGATATCCAAGAACGGCGCCGGAATGTCCGATCAGCCTGGAGGTATATTTTTAAGGCGGGCCGATCAGATGTCTGAAGAGGATAAAGTACTTATACAGGCTGTAGCGCGTATTATTATCACGGACAGGGGCGGAACTCTGGCAGAACAGATAGAACGTATGTCGCATATGAGGCCGCAACGCCCGCAGTTAAGTGTCGTTAAAAGGTTTGGTATTGAGAAAGAAGATGAAGGTATTTCTGAGCGAAAAGACCTTGAATATTTTAACGGGCTGGGCGGGTTTACCCGTGACGGAAGGGAATATGTTATAAATACAGCGCCAGGTAAAAAAACACCGGCTCCCTGGGTGAACGTATTGGCAAATAAAAATTTTGGCACAGTTATATCAGAAAGCGGAAGCGCTTATACATGGAGCGAGAATGCCCACGAGTTCCGTATGACTCCCTGGAAAAATGACCCTGTTACCGATTACTGTGGCGAAGCAATGTATATCCGGGACGAAGAATCAGGCCGCTTCTGGTCGCCCACACCGCTTCCCGCGCCAGGAAAAACAGGTTATGTATCGCGGCATGGTTTTGGTTATAGCGTTTTCGAGCACAGGGAAAGCGGGATAGAATCGGAACTGACAGTTTTTGTTTCTCTGGAACATCCGGTAAAGTTTTCCGTCCTGAAAATTAAAAATTATTCGGGGCGTAAACGCAGCCTGTCAGTCACGTCGTATAATGAACTGGTAATGGGCACGCACAGGGATAAATACCATATGCATATCATTACAGAGGTTGATTCAAAAAGCGGTGCTATGCTTGCTTATAACCATTACAATAAGGAATTTCCCGATAGGGTTGTATTTCTTGATACAAGTGAGACCGCCTGTTTTGTGACAGGCGACAGGAATGAATTTCTGGGAAGAAACGGGTCTATGGGTTCGCCGGCAACCATGTTTAAGGACAGACTGTCGGGTAAAACCGGCGCAGGTTATGACCCTTGTGTAAGCGCGCAGGTTAAATTTGAATTGAATGATAACGATGAAAAAGAAACGGTATTTCTATTCGGGTCAGGAAAAAACCCTGACGAGGTACGTGAAATACTTCAGCGTTATAACGGTTCGGTTTTGGTGCATAAAGAACTTGAAGATGTGTGGGAATACTGGAAAAGAAGTCTTGGCGTAATTTATGTTGAAACGCCGGATAATTCAGTTAATTTTCTTGTGAATGGCTGGCTGCAGTATCAGGTAATAAGCTGCCGTTTGTGGGGGCGCAGCGGCTATTATCAGTCCGGCGGTGCGTATGGTTTCAGGGATCAGCTGCAGGATGTCATGGCGCTTATGCATTCTCATCCGGAAATGATAAGGGAACAACTGTTAACTTTTGCCGCTCATCAGTTTATAGAGGGCGATGTACTGCACTGGTGGCATCCACCTTCAGGAAGAGGAGTCAGAACCAGATGCTCTGATGACTATTTATGGCTTCCTTTGGTTGCGTCTCTTTATGTTACGCAAATCGGGGATACAGGAGTGCTGCATGAGAAAGTGCGTTTTCTGGAAGGGCCGCAGATAAATCCGGGGGAAGAGTCATATTACGGAATGCCCGGGGTATCGGAAAAATGGGGAACTCTCTATGAACATTGTGCAGCGGCGGTCAGCAACGCTTTAAAGTACGGCATTCATGGGCTTCCGCTTATTGGCAGCGGCGACTGGAATGACGGAATGAATCTGGTTGGGAAAGACGGAAAAGGCGAAAGTGTATGGCTGGCTTTCTTTCTGCATAAGGTGCTTGTGTCTATGTCGCAAATGGCGAAACAGCACGGTGATGAAATCTTTTCGGATGAATGTTTGAAAGAAGCTGAAAAACTTTCTAAGAATATAGACAAAAACGCGTGGGATGGAAACTGGTATCTGCGGGCTTATTTTGATAATGGAGAGCCGTTGGGTTCTTCGGCAAACACAGAGTGTCAAATAGATTCTATTCCACAGTCATGGTCGGTCATTTCGGGAGCGGCAGATCCTGCAAGGGCAAAAGAAGCAATGGAAAGCGTGGATAAGTTGCTTGTTGACAGACAGAGCATGCTGATAAGACTTTTTACCCCGCCTTTTGATAAAACTTCAAATAATCCCGGTTATATAAAAGGGTATGTACCGGGCGTAAGGGAAAATGGCGGACAGTACACACATGCGGCTGTGTGGTCTGTAATGGCATTTGCCACATTAAAAGACAGAAAACGGGCGTGGGAACTGCTTAATTTAATAAACCCCATCAACCACAGTAATACAAAGGAAAGCTGTTCTGTATATAAAGTAGAGCCGTTTGTTATGGCCGCTGATGTGTACGGGGTTGAATCTAACACAGGTCGCGGCGGCTGGACATGGTACACAGGTTCTGCTTCATGGATGTATCAGCTGATTGTAAAAAATCTGCTGGGAATTCAGCTTAAAGTAGACCGGCTGTATTTTGAACCGTGCCTTCCAAAAGAGTGGCAGTCGTTTAAGGTTCATTATCGCTTCCGGGAAACTTTTTATCACATATCACTGCAAAGGTCAGCTTCGGAAGATAAGATATTATCGGTAACTGTTGACGGTAATGCGCAGCAGGATTTATCCATCCCGCTTACCAACGACAGAATAGAACATACGGCGGAAGTGATAATCGGATAGTAAAGACACGAGTCCATCCTTAAAACTTGGCAAAGAGTGATAATATTGACAGAAGCGATCAGCAGCAAAGAGAATGCGCTTGACAAAGATTTTAACGAGCTTCAAACTGATGGTGGCTATGATAATAGTGAAACGATACTAAAATGATCGAACATTCTGTCAACCATATTCAGACGGGGTAGAAAAATAATTTTACCTGTCGGTTAAAGGGATGACAACTTGTGCTTTATTTGAGTACTTTCACACCGATAGCCACCACGTCATGCAGGCCGTCGGGTTCTGCGAAGGTTCGAACATTGACAAAACCTATGTCATTAAGCACTTTATCAAGCAATTGGGCGGGATAGGGCCGCACGTGGCTGATGTCGAGCCAGAAGCCTTCGTGACGAACATAAGGAACATCCCAGTTGGGAGTTTTGAGCAGCAGTACCCCCCCTGGATTGAGAAGTGCAAAGCAGGTTTTAAGAAAATCGAGCGCAGCATCGCCGCAAAGGTGTTCGATGATATGTCCTGCGTACATTCCATCGAAGGTACCACTGATACCACCCGCAATAGTACGTACATCCATGCACCGGGCATCAAAGCCCTTTGACTGAACACGTTGCACCATCTCCGGGTCAACGTCTATACCAAAGAACTGTCGTTTCGGGTTTTGTTCCCTGAGCAGTTCAAGAAAATAACCCGGCCCACACCCGATATCGAAAACGCTACTGCAATGCGTAAACAGGGTAATATAGCGGCGCATCAGTTCGCGGCTTGCCGCATTATTTTCGGCGGTATGATACACGTGAATAGTCCCTGAATGCGCGGTTGAACGCATCAATGGTGCCCACCGGATTTTTCCGGATAAGGTCGCTTCCCACATCTGCACAGGTGACAAAACAGAATGCGTTTTCCGGAAGGCCAAACCGCGCACGGTCTGATTTGATGGAATCGTCAACAAAAACGGTTTGCGGATAATAGAGTACACGGTTCCCGCTGCAGCAGGAGAAGGCATGTTCGATAAACCTGCTTGAGGCAAGCACTGCGTGGCACTGGTCAAGCAGCGGTACCCACGACACCGGAATGCGGGGCAACTCCCAATATGGAACGCACACATTCATTTTTCCCTTCGTTATTTAAGCGTAACGAATCCGGCGCAAAGCTGCCGATTTTATACCGTTTTTACATTTTTGCGAGAAAAACATAAATTTTAATTATATACTTTTCACATATAGATGATTAATGCAGGGGAAAATGGTGAAAAACGATTGTCTGTAAAGAGAACTTTTTAGCCCATGCACCCTCGCTTTAAAAATCAATATCTATCAGCCAGTAAATCTAAACATCAGGGGTGCACATTTGAGACGAAAACGGGTTGGCATGCAGATTGCCACACTTGAATATGGATACGGTGTCGAGATTTGGCCCGGAGCAGTACAACGCGCCGAAGAATTGGATATTGATCTTCTTCTGTTTCCGGGACGAAATTTAGATTCACCTCACGGATTTGATTATCAATACAACTCCATTCTCAATCTCATGACACAAAAAAATCTCGACGGGATAATTCTTATCACGACTTTAATCAGCAGTTTTGTCAATGAAGAAGCCTTAAACAAATTCGTGCATAGTTTTGGCAACATTCCTCTGATCAGTATAGGCTTGCAAATTCCTGACAAACCGAGTTTACTTGTCGAGAACCGGCCTGGCATGTATAGAATAGTTGAGCATTTGATTTCGGTACACAAAGCCAAACACATAGCCTTCATTCGAGGTCCGAAAACAAACTGGGAAGCTAATGAGCGTTTTGAAGCATACAAACAGACGCTTGAGAAATTTAATATTCCTTTCGATGAGCGTCTGGTGACCCAGGGAGATTTTACAAAGAACTCTGTTGACAGTGCATTAAGCTCTTTGCTTGAAGCTAATCCAGAATTACCTGATGCATTTGTTTTTGCCAATGATGAAATGGCAATTGAAGGCCTCAGATGGCTACAAGATAAAGAAATAAAAATCCCGGGAATGGCTGCGATTGCCGGATTTGATGATATTGTTGAAGCCGCCAGCCAGACTCCTCTCCTTTCGACAATCCGCCAGCCTTTTATGAAAATGGGCCGTCAGGCCATGCAAATGATTGCGGATTTACTCACAGGAAAACCTGTTCCTCTGGTAGTCAACCTGCCCACAGAGGCTGTGATTCGTACATCGTGCGGTTGCCTGATCCCTTGTGTTGCCGCTATGCAGAATATCGATAACAAATCAAGCTTGAAGTCTCCGGAGCATATCGAAGATGTTTATCCATGGGTACTGTCAAAACTGAAGCGTGCTGAATTATCAGACGACCAAAACCATCTCTACCGAAACGACAATATAAGACGCCTACTATTTGCTTTATACACGGATAGTAAATCCAATATCACAGAATCGCAGTATCGAGATATCGATAACCGATTTTTAAGATTTTTTAGTGAAATATTGGATGAAGAGATCCAAATTGGTCTATCGCCCCGTGATTGGCAGATCTATCTGCCTGCCATTGGTGACGGCCTCATCAAATTGCAGCAAGGCGATATCGATACTTTACGAATTAGTCATTTGCTGCAAATGTGCTTAGTCGTTTCCAGTGAAATGACAGCAATTGTCCTTAATGGAGAGAATGATAAAAAGAATAAGACAAGTATAATGCTTCGTGAAGTTCAATATAAACTTTCTTCCATAGTTTATATCGAAGATTTTATCGAAGTTTTAAATTCAAATTTACCGGCTCTTGGCATCAAAACTTTTTATCTGTCAGTGTATGAACAAGAGTGGAATCACGGGAGAGATGCGCTCTGGGAAACTCCCAGTAAAATGCGTTTCATATCCGGAATGCACGATGGAAAACCTTTAACGGAATTTTCATCGATACAAAAGGAATTCCATTCCGGACTGTTAATCCCGGAGTTTGTTCAAGATGATACAAAGCGACGATCTCTCGTTGTATACCCCTTGTTTTTCAGGGAGACCCATTATGGCATTATCATCTATGAATTAACACAGGAAAATGGATTTGTCTACGAAACATTGTCCACACAAATATCGGGGATTTTAAAAGCGGTTATGCTATTCCATGCCAAGGAACATGCCGAGGTGGATTTACGCAAGGCACTTATCAAGCTTGAAAAATTTAACGAACAATTAAGCCATTTATCCCTGACCGACGAGTTGACAGGCTTGCATAACCGTAGGGGATTTTTAAAATTATCATCCCAACAACTTCAGCTGGCCAGGCAAATGAACAAAACCGCAATGATCATTTACGGCGATATGGATAATTTAAAATCAATTAACGACGCATACGGACACGATGAAGGGGATTGGGCGATTATACAAACTGCCAAAATCCTCCAGAAAGCATTTCGTGATATGGACATTATCTCACGGTTCGGTGGTGATGAGTTCACCGTTTTCGCTAATAATGCATCCCTTGATCTGGTTCCTGTTTTCAAGTCACGTATCGCCAAACTTATAGACAGTACCAATGCAGCTTCGAATAAGCCCTATGCACTTTCGATCAGCCTCGGATTCGTGCAGTGTTTTCCACAGACTCTAACCACTATAGAAGATTACCTGAAAGAAGCCGACCAGAAATTATATGAGCAGAAACAAACGAAACATACGTCGAAAGATCCTCATTGAATATACACTGCAGGGCCCAAAGGGCAGAAAACGGTTTGTCTCTATCTGACCCGATCTTTGGTAAAACAAGATTACATTGCTTCTCTGACTCAGGATGTTAAAATTTTGTTTATTTGCATCAAGCCAACCATTTTAACCTGATTGGCGCAGTTGGCGTGGATGTATAACGGTAAGATATTGAGATGATAAGCTTTGAAAACCTCGCAGGCTTTACCGATGGGTGATAAGGTCAGGAGGTTTGAAATGCTTAGCGCTCAATAGATTACGGTTCTGCGCCGCGATCAACTGCGCCAATCAGGTTATTAGGAAGAAATCAATAAAAAAGAATAAAGATCAACGTTAAGAAACTGTTTTTAGTTTTTTCAAACCGGGCATATCCCGATTAATTATCAGGTATTCCAAATACCTGAATACCATGATCCAATTTACCGTTGGTTTTATAATTATTTATTGTAAAGAGATAGTAATTCGATGTAACAGTATTATCGTTACTCATCGGAAACTGAAGCATTATGAGATACGTTCTGATAGTGGCAAGACATGTTCACTACGCAAAATATCCATGGCCACATCATACCGGGCATTTTCAACCCGATGCACCGTACACCCCCTACGCTCCATCCCGCGAAACCACGTTTCCTGTCTTTTTGACAACTGGTGAATTGCTACCTTTAGCTTATCAACCATCTCATTATATGATACCTTTTTATCAAGATACTGTGCGATAAATTTATACTCCATTCCAAACAGCGAAAAACGTTCACGCGATATTTCGCTGTCGAGTATTCGCTGAACTTCATCAATCATACCTGCGTTTAATCGGTCTGCGAGTCGTTTGTCAATCCGTTCCCAGAGCTCTTTACGGTCCCACATTGTACAGAGCATTACGTAGTTAATTTGTGGCCTGATCGTTGAAACAGTGTTCGCTTTATTACGATAGTGAGCAATCTCAAGCGCACGGATAATACGTTTTTTACTGCACAGGTCTGTTTTTTTGTAAAGATCAGGAGCACGCTGTTCCAGTTCAAGTGTCAACGCATCTTTATCCCTTTCCATACACCGGATTCTGAACTCTGCATCTTCAGGAATTGACGGTAAATCATATCCTTTTAACACAGCCTCAATGTAAAGACCTGTTCCTCCGGTGAGAATGCCATATACATCACGTTTAATTGCAGAATCATATACAGCATGAAAATCATTAATATAGTTATGCAGGGTATAAACATTTCCCGGATCGCAGATATCAATCAAGTGATAAGGAATTGCAAACGAATCGCCATAATATTCGTTCAGATCCTTACCAGTGCCGATATCCATTCCACGATATACCTGCCGTGAATCAGCCGAAATAATTTCGCCACCTATGCTTTTTGCAACAGATACTGCAAGAGTGGTCTTCCCTGATGCCGTTGGTCCGCATACTACTACTAACTTTTTATTATACATACAATTGCAACTAAACTTTCTTCACGTTTCGGTTAATTTTACCTGTTATATTTTCATCACATTACTACTTTATCTTGCCCTTGAATTACCATAACCATATAATTTAACCGTAACTGTATCATTTTTTTTACGTCATCATTTATCGGCGGTAATCATGTAATAAAATACAATTTTACCACTTGCTGTTGTGATGAATGGTTTCGCAGAGTCAATAACCAGGATAGTCATCGTATGGAATACACCGAACAATTTGATAAAGCACTTGCTGCATACAAAAACGAACCTGAAAAACCTGGAGTATTTGATTCTCCCTTCTGGTCAATGCTCATTGAAAAAATCTGTGATGAAATACATCTGCACGGAACAATTGATACGATACTTAAACAATGTGCCTGTCTGCTTAATTATGGTATATGCAAAGAAGTCTTCAGCAGTGAAGCTGAAATAACCGCTAAAATTGAGAATATTCCGGTAAAAAACAGTCCGTTGCCGATAGTTACTTTTTCCCAGTGGATTACCGACCAGGCAAACAGGATCCGTCAACTTGACAAGAAAGATGCATTTACAAAAGAACTTCGTACGAATCAGATTCTACTATCAAAATATAACAGAGAACTTCAGGGAGTACGCAACCAGCGAAACGAAAAAATTCAGGAACTTACAGAACATTCACAATCTCCGAATATTAAAAATGACCTTCAAAAAATAATGAATGATCTTTCGACAGTTGATAGTCTTCAAATAGAGTGTTTCAGAATCCGCAAAGCACTTTCAAAAGGTACATTTTATACTGTCGATCAGAAAAGAGAAAATGCCGGTCGGGAAAACCAATTGACAAAGTCACTGGATCAGATAAAATCATTTATCGATTGCTATCCATCAAGTGATCTTCTCACCGAAATCCGTCATACGATTTCATCAACAGCCGAACAGATTCAGAAGATAATCGAACTTGAACTCATCATCGAGAAGAATCAGGCAGATATTGATACAGTCCAGAAGGCACAGGCAGAATTTTCACCAATTGAATTTGAGAACAAGATTCGTGAAGAACTGGAACATATCCGCGACATGACACGTTTAAGTTCAAAACGAATGCACCTGGATAACTGCCCGATACTCACTGATGGGAAAAAGTACTTTTCTTATTCAAAATTGGTTGAATGTTTGAATCGTATCCTCGAATTTGATCCTTTGCTGTTCAAGAATGATCGGGTGGCTATTGTAGGAAAGCCTGTAATTCTAATTGTTCCGGGAAGCGGCAATGCTGTGTACGACTGGAAAAACAATCTTATTCTTATTCCTTTACAATACACAACAGACAATCCCATGATCTCGATCAGTTCCGGTATGATAGAATACCGTCTTGATACTGACGAAGACAAACAAATGCTCAACTCCTACAATGAACTTCCGGAGTATAAGACTATCCGCTCTACAATTCAGCTAAAGTCCCAGTTAACAAAAGATTACACGACATGGATGACCCAGGAGTATCTTGGCTATCGCGTACTTCCCAGGAATGTCAAGGAGTGGTTCGAGCATGATATCGGACCTAACAAAAACGAAATCTTTGTGCCTCATGCTTACCAGACCTATAATTTCTCATCAACGGATTTCAACAAACTTCTCAAGTCCACTGATGAAAAAATCTGTGGCAGCAGTATTGATAATGCGGCTAATGATGATCTTTGGATAGGCAGTATTATGTGGTATCATCAGGGAAACATGCAGCGGACATATGAATTACTTCACGCCTTGTGCAGCAGAAATGTTGACATACCAATGGCCTATTATAATTACGCCCTTGTTGCATCAAAGGTTTTCCAGAAAACCAATGCAATAAAAGCCTATACTGAATTCATGAATCGTCTTCCCCAATGCTGGTGGACTCGTGTTGCAGGTGATCATTTACGGGCGCTTCAAAGCAGTGGAACCTGACAGAAATCTCGTTTCTTCAGATAACAATCGCTACCTGATTATGGCTGCAGCAACCTCATTTGACAAGCCATTGATAAACACTGTTCATTTTATCAACAGTACCAGCAATAATTGCATTTGTTAAAAATTACTGTTTTTTATGTTCAAGATACCAGAATGATGCCGATTCTGGTAGATTTTGCTATTGATATCACCGGAACCTATTTTAACACTTACAAGGCAATCACGCCACGTATCACACTCTACCAAAAGGCAATCGCAATGAAAAACACACTACTTCTGACAACGCTATTTTTGTTAACGGTTCAGGTATCACTCTGTACAGCCGCAAATTCTGATTCACAAATCGGCATTAAAATCCGGATGGGCGGACGATTTGACAATGTGCGAAAATGTGTTGCAAGCCAGCCGGGAACCAAAGGCGGCATAGCTGCCGATATCTCCCTGTTTACAGAAACACCGCTTTCAGAGAAGGCATCACTCCATATCGATCTTCCGGTAATGCGCCCGATACTTTTTGCCCTCGCATTTAAGATGCTTCAGTTTGAGCCATCCGTTTCGTGGCGGTTTACCCATACAAATCCTGACACGAAAAATGGTTTTACCTATGGCCCGATGCTCGGTTTTTCTCTTCATTACGGTCCCGATTACACCTATGATGCCAAACCGGATACGGCAAAGCATGCTTTTTTTGCCCTCGGTCCAACTATTGGAGGATATGCAGGTTACACATTCAGCAGATCATCAGGGCAACCACGATTCTCGCTTGGTGTATCACCCTATGTTACTCCGCTTTTTAGTGTGAATGATCCGGATAAACGAAAAGGTGTAGTCATTGGCGGTCTTCTGGATGCAGCGTTCTATTTCAAACGGAACAAATAGACTGTTGTTTTTTTGTCGAAATGTGCGTATATTATAGTTGACTCACAAATATGAGTCAAAGGAGGCAGAATATGAGTCAAATTACTTTACGTGACATCCCGAATGAACTTGAAACATATATTCGCACATTATCACAGCAAAACGGCCAGAGTCTTAATAAAACAGTTTTGGACTTATTAAAAAAGAGTACTGGAGTATTGCAGGATAAGAAAAAACGCCGTGATCTATCATCATTATCGGGAACCTGGAATGATGATAATGTAAAAGAGTTTGAAAAAAACACAGCGTTTTTTGAAACATTTGATTCTGAGATCTGGAAAAATGAACCTCTGCATTGATACATGCGCCTATGTTGCATTAAAAAAAGGGAATACTTCAGTCATAAGTATTCTTGAAGCTGCAAAGACGCTAATGGTACCTACCATAGTTTTAGGTGAATTATATGCAGGGTTTTACATTGGTTCCGGAACTTCAAAAAACATCCTCGAACTACATGAGTTTCTCGATCAACCGGATATCAGCATTAAAGGCCCGGATAACGACATTGCAGAACGATATGGTATCATCATTAAAGAGTTACGTCAGAAAGGATCACCACTACCAACCAATGATATCTGGATTGCAGCGACAGCACTCGAAACAGGTGCCAGATTATTGACGTTCGATAAGCATTTCGAACATATTCCGGGATTAATTATTATCTATCCGATGTAGACATTTATTGTTCTTCTATTGCTTTTATTTCACTACTGTCACCCTGACTGTTCCGATACTTCGATTTGGCGACCAAATTTCTAATGTAAAGAAAACATTCCTCTTGCGCGTACTCATTTATAAGGGCACAATATAATTGTGGATAGAGGAGGAACATATGCGTATACTTCATAGCTTATTCATCATTGCGACCGCTCTGTTTTTTGTCTCGTGTAACAACGATTTCTCCATGACCAGACAAACGCAAAAACCACAAATTACGCCTGATTCGGAAAAAGCCACACTCGTTATATACCGTGGAACATCATTTGGTTACGGTATGACAATGGCCACCTATCTGGATAACAGATTTGTCGGCCAAACCAGAGGTGCATCATACTTTATCACCAAAACTGAACCGGGTATACGGCACTTAACCGGTATTGCCGAAAAAAACATTAATCACCGGTTATCGCTTGAGGCAGGAAAGATCTACTATATAAATCAGGGGATCTATCCGGGAGTGCTTCTGGCCGAAAGTAAAATAGTAGTTTCTGATGAACATCATTTTTTAAAACGACTAAAAAAACTGACTTTCTACTATTACAAACATGATCCTCATCAGAAGGCTCTCACCAGCCGTTTCTTGCGTTTGGCCGGAGTAACATTCCGGTTTGATATAACCATCTGACTATAAATGCGTCTCTGATGTATATACATTCATCTATCGATCTCTCAAGACAGATCGACCCTGTTGTAGTATACAAAACAATAGTCATATCAGAAAAATGCTGTTTTTTTTCAAACAAGCTCTCTCAAACCGGCACCAGTAAGACATTGCTTTACATATGGATGTAGTGATAAATCAATTGTGTTTACCCATCGCCAGTCTTCGTGATGACTATCAAGAACGGGTGAAAAATCCGGATCTTCCGGATAGACAAAGAAGCAGCTATTGATGCTATGCACTGCAATCCCGCAGGGGCCATCATCAAAAATCGTTTCGTCGGTATGTACAATCGGTCCGACATGTACCCGAATCCCTACTTCGTCAAGAGCATTACGTTTTGCAGTCGCAATCATCGTTTCACCCTTGATCACACGCCCGCCAGGAACCCACCATTCACCTTGTGCCGGCGCATCCTTTCGTTTTACCAGTAAAACACTGCCATGTGAAACAAGCGCAATGTCAACGCAGGCGATCGGCATATTGATTAATATCTGATTGTAAAGTTCCTGTGGAATAAATCTTGGTATATCACTCTGCGGTATTGAACTATTAATCATAAAATTCCCTTTTTGTTTACGAGAGTATGACACCCGTCATTTTGCGTTTTTTTATAGGATACTTGCTTGCATACAACGATAATCATTGACATGCATCTTTATTCTTTGCCAAGTGCTTTGCTACTTACTACTTGAAGTTATTAATTCTTTTCTGTCTTTACACTTTAAACCGATTCTTGCTTTCAAGCCATATCCACGCAGCACTTTGACAGTACAATTGCTGGTTATTGTAACCTTGTGTATATAGCTTAAGTCATCTCACTGTTGTCATTTTTTTAATTCATAAATATGCACTTCAAAAATTATTTCATCAAATATTTTTTAACTTTTTTTTAATAGCAAACCAACAAAGTAATTAACACAGAAAAATACAACAATACGGGAAGCAAAGGCAGTGGCAATTCAAGATATCAGGGATTAAAAGCGAGCACATACTACTTGCTACCGCTCCCCACCACCCTCACATCCCCCATATCTATCTGAACCATCACTGACCCCAAACTGTCAACTTCGACAACTAACTGTTTACTATTTCTTATTGACACAACAACACCGCATACACCTTTAAGCGGTCCGGAAACGACCTCGACCTGAGATTCAATTGTGAACGTGTCATCAAGCGGTTCCACAGAGATATCATGTTCAAGCGCGAAGTATATGGCACTTAGTTCGCTTACGAATTTTCTCTGATTTTTTACTTCGATAAGATTTACCACACGTCCGGTCACAAATATTTTCTGAGGTACATCCTGTGCAAAACAGATATACCCCGGAAACAGAGGCATTTCAAACACTCTCTTTTTGTTTGTACCGGGGCGACATGTGACTTTTTTGTAAATTGGCAGATAATACTCCACCCCGTGATCTATAAAGTCAAACGCGAGCTGTTTCTCCTGGCGCGGCTTTACTTTTGCAACCCACCACTTAAATGCAGCCTGCTCTATCGGACGCACGGGATACCGTGATGGAGGGATTCTTTCAACACTCATGGAAAACCGGTATTTTCACCCTTCAAATCCAGCCAAACAGTTTATATGCAAGTATACCATAATACTCATGGACTACTTCAGTAGACCGTTCCAGTGCATTGACATTTGGAAAAAAATCGGTAGAGCGGCTGATCATCCTCCGTGTCGTGGAATAATCTGTCGGCGCAGTATAGATTGTAAAGCCGCCGGATTTTTTAAACACCGCTACAGAGCGATACATGTGTGATGCAGTCGTAACAAGAATGATTGTTCTTCCTACTCCCATTGAATCAAGTATTGCAGCAATATACTTTGGATGTTCATGAGTATTTCTTGCTTTATGCTCACGAATGATCGCCATTGAATCAACGCCAATCCCCTGAAGCACCAGCGCGTTCCCCTCTGCTTCACTGGGATACTTAAAGAAAGAGGTTCCAACGTCCCCACCAGTGGTAACAAGCCGCTTACCATACCCCATTTTGAAAAGTCGTGCTCCCATAAGCATTCTGTCACCGGCATCATTTATCTCCGGATATTTACGGGGTGGTACAAAAGGTACACCTCCTCCCCCAAGAACAACTATCGATGCGTCAGTACCGATTGGCGGAAGCGATTCTTTTACCTGGTATTCAAGCGTCGTGCCAAGAAGATGTGCTATTGGCGGAAGTGAAAAGAAGATAAGCACCACAAAAGAACTGAGTGTTAAGATCCGGGCAGATTTAGCCTTTTTAAGAAAAGAACACAAAGCCGCAAAAAAAAGAATTGTAATTACGAGCCCAAGTGGATACAGTGGTAACGCTATGAATTTTATAAGTATTGCCATTCATTTTCAACCTTGATTCTTTGCTGATGAACAATTTTAGTATTGAATATAATTTATAGGAACGTTTTAAGTTGGCAAGAGTGTTTGTAATCCTTGATTTTTTATCTGCCTTTCGTTACTTTATATGTCTATTATTGTACGTTTAACATATTGAGGTGCCCAAATGGCAAGAATTATTGATGAAGTTTCAAGGACATTTTCCGAGTACCTTCTTATCCCACGCCTCACCAGTAGGGAACATCAACCTAAAAATGTTTCTCTCAAAACACCTGTAAGCAGATTCAAACGTGGTGAAAAGCCGAAATTTTCTTTGAATATCCCGTTCGTTACATCCAGTATGCAGTCAGTCAGCGGTTCTGAAATGGCGATTGCACTTGCACGTAATGGCGGTCTTGCATTTACGTTCTGCTCACAGACGATTGAGCAACAGGCAGCCATGGTAGCAAAAGTAAAGATGCATAAAGCCGGATTTGTACAGTCAGATTCAAACCTCAGACCTGATAATACACTTGCAGATGCGCTTGCATTACGCAAGAAGAGCGGGCATTCAACCATGCCGGTAACCGAAGACGGGAACGGGAATGGAACGTTTGTCGGTATTCTTACTGATAAGGATTTCTGGGAATTCGAGGATAACCTGGACGGACTTGTACGTGATTATATGACTCCACTTGCAAATGTTGTTTACGGAACAAGTGGTATCACCCTTCATGATGCAAACATGCTGCTTCGTAAGCACAAAAAGGAATGTCTTCCAATTCTTGACAATAAATGTAATCTTCAAAGCCTTGTATTTAAAAAAGATTATGTTGACCACATGAACAATCCGTACGAGCTGCTTGACGCGCAAAAACGTCTTGCTGTGGGTGCAGGTGTCAACACGCATGACTATGAAGCCCGTGTTCCGGCGCTTATTAAAGCCGGTGCTGATGTACTTTGCTTTGATTCATCGGATGGTTACACCGAGTTCCAGAAGGACGCAATACTCTGGTGCAGAAAAAAATATGGTGATTCAGTCATAGTGGGCGGCGGAAATGTTGTTGATGGTGATGCTTTCAGATATCTTGCAGAAGAGGGACAGGCTGATTTTGTCAAGGTTGGAATCGGCGGAGGCTCGATCTGTATTACTCGTGAACAAAAAGGTATCGGACGCGGACAGGCATCAGCACTTATGGCCGTTGTCGCAGAGCGGGACAAATATTATCAGGAGACAGGTATTTACATTCCGGTATGTTCTGATGGCGGATTGTCAAATGACACACAGATCATTATTGCCCTTGCAATGGGAGCCGATTTTGTCATGATGGGCAGATATTTTGCGATGACTTACGAAAGCCCTACTCCTAAAGTGTCAATTGGCAGCCGTATGTACAAACCATATTGGGGTGAAGGATCCAACCGCGCACGTAACTGGCAGCGTTATAATCAGGGAGCAGAGTCCACCGAAAATCAGCTGAAATTTGAGGAGGGTGTTGATGCCTATGTGCCGATAGTCGGTTCTGTCAAGGATGTTACAAGTGTCACCCTTACAAAACTCAGATCTACAATGTGTAATATGGGTTCTTTGACTCTTAAGGAGTTTACTGACAATGCAGTTCTTACCCGTATATCAGAGCAATCATTTGTTGAAGGTGGTACCTCAACAGTGACCACTCTTGATAAAGAGAGACCTCGGGACGTTTGATTCATACTGTTTTTAACTATAGTAACAAATAAGACGCGCATATGCGCGTCACGATGTTCTTTTCTGCATCTGTGGTTCCGGATATGTGGTATGTAACACCCGGTAGCAGCACACGCCTACTGTAGCAGCATCACCGATCTGATTTATTTCACCTATATACACATGTATCAATGCTTATAACGCCAGGAAGCATGACTTTGTGCATACGGGCAGACAATAAATGGATTAATTCTCCGAATACACTGAAAAAGAATCCGGGTCGTACAAAATTTGAGTGCTTTTTTTTAGGCAATAATTTACACTATTATGCGAATACATTAAAAATTACTACGACTGATCACTTACACAATCACAAATACAATCAAGGAGCGTTACTGTGAAAGCAGGATTTATTAAAAAGCCAATGTTTTCAATATCAGTTCTTACCGGTATCATCGCAACCATTTCTGTTATCTACACAACCTGTTCCTTTGCAGAGGGGGAAAGGCCATCACGGGGATCAATTGCATTCGGTGCTGACAAACAGCCTGACATTAAAACTCTGCCCCAGTTTGAAGGCTTCAGGACTGTTTTCGCAGACCTTGCTGAAAAGGTAATACCCACCGTCGTACAGGTTATTCCAACCAAGGTTGACACAATCGTATTTACCAACAATCCATTTTATCAGTATTTTGGCGATCCGTTTGGATTTAACGAATTCTTTGGTAACCCCCGCGGTCAACAGCCGCGCAGACAACAGCCGCAAATGCAGAAAAAGGAGTATCGGCAGCAAAGCCTCGGTTCCGGTGTAATCGTTTCAAAAGATGGCTATATTATGACAAACTACCACGTCGTCGCCGGTGCCAATGAAATACAGGTAAAGACATCTGACAACCGTAGTTTTGAAGCTACTATAGTCGGATCAGACTCACTTGCTGATGTCGCGGTTATTAAAATTAAGGAAAAAGTAAAAGACCTCCCTGTTGCATACCTTGGTAACAGTGATGAGATTCGTCCGGGTGACTGGGCCGTTGCTGTCGGTAACCCGTTCAGCCTGTCATCATCGGTAACCCTTGGCATTGTATCTGCACTTGGGAGGACGGCAAGCAATAATAACAGCAGTTATCAAAATTTCATTCAAACTGACGCTGCAATCAATCCTGGAAACTCCGGTGGTGCACTTGTAAACATAAAGGGTGAGCTCATTGGTATCAATACCATGATCTATACCCAGTCAGGTGGATATATGGGTATTGGTTTTGCGATTCCAATCAACATGGCTAAAAAAATCATGGAAGACCTTATCTATGAGGGAAAGGTTTCCCGCGGTTGGCTTGGTGTGATGATCCAGGAACTTGATCAGGCAACTATAGAGGGTTTCGGCCTTCCTCCAAATACAAAAGGCGTACTTATCGGTGATGTCTTCAAAGATCAGCCGGCAGCAAAGGCAGGGATCAAGCGTGGTGATATAATTCAGACCTTTGATGGTAAAGCTGTAACAAACCCCAACGAACTGCGTAATGAAGTAGCAACAGTTAATCCGGGAAAAAAGGTTCCTGCCGAGATTCTCAGAGGCGGTAAAAAACTAACAGTCAATGTTACTTTATCAGGGCGCGATAAAGAGGGGGATAAAACAGAATCCGAGGAGACCAAGACTGATGCAAATTCTCCGGCAACAGACAATGTAGCTTTGTTAGGAATCAAAACCGGAAATCTTACTGCAGAATTGAGAGAACAACTTGATCTTGACAAAAACATACAGGGTGTTGTAGTGCTTGAAGTAAAGGGCGGATCACCAGCTGAAGGAGCCGGGATTCAACAAAATGATGTTATTTTACAGGCTAACCGGCAGGACATAACAAATGTTGCTTCATTTAAAGCTGCAACAAAAGGTATAAAAGCCGGTGACTCTGTACTGCTTTTGATCCAACGTGAAGGAAATACTTTTTACAAGGCATTTAAACTGAAAAAATAAACAACTTATCTCCTCCCTTTATTTAAAAGGCATTCTTTACTGCACATAAAGAATGCCTTTTTTTTTGGTATACCGACTTCAGAAAATTGCTTATCCCTGATTCCACTTGACTCTATACATTAGTGAGAGTTATCTTTCTATTTACCATAAGTGCAGTAGTAAATTTCTGCACGTTTTTAAAATTTGCCTTATATTGCACATTGTATACAATTTTAATCTTCAAAAGAGAGGATATCTGATGAATAGAAGAAGTTTGATAGGAATTTTCAGTTTAACCGCATTATTAATTGCCGGTTGCGGTGTTTCTGAAAAATCGATCCAGGATGGTCATACCAAGATCGAGGCACTCAAAGCAAAAGGTGTGCCGGATTCATTACTGTCACAGTCAAAGCTGTATCTCCGTATGGCGAGTGATGGCATACTTCACAAGAACCGCACAGAATCATCAAAAGGAATGAGTGAATTTAAAAAGGAAATTTCCAGCGTTGAAAAATCTGCTGCATCAGTAATCAGTCAACTTGATTCTGAAATCAGCGCAATCCGTAATCAGGCAGAGTCAATTAAAGCACGGCTTACCGAACATCAGGTTTTCAAACTTGATAGTGCAATGAAAGTTGTGGATTCGCTTCTTGGTGTCAACAATAAAGCGGATGCAGTTGCAAAATGCAGAAAAATCCAGAAACTGCTTCCAGTTCTTATCGAAGATGAAAGAAAAGCCACTGAAATTAAAGATAAAGTTTTTGGCACCTGGACTTGTACAAACGTAACAAAACACTCTGAAGATCCGACAGTTAATGCAGTTGAGAAGAAAATTTTTATTCTTAACAGGGATGGAACTGCCAAATTTATTGAGAAGAAAACCGGTAAAAGCGGTCCCTATCTGAAAGAAGACTATGAATATAATTCATATGGTACATTCGGTTTCATGGGTGATACAGTATACCTTTCAATCAACAGATTCGTCGCTGTAAAACAGAATTTTACACGCATGACAGATATAAAGAAAAAGGTCTGGACACCAGATAACCACCCGTCATATGATACGATTATTACAGACAAGAGTCAGGACCGCTTTGTTGCATACCAGGATCTGCTTGCTGATTTCACACGATCAAAATAAATACTACACAATGTGTAACATTATTAAGACAAGGCATTATCGCCTTGTCTTTTTTATTTATCAGAACTTTCGTTGTAACTATCGGCCTTTTTCTGAAGCAGTGATGTCAGCTCATTGAGTGTTTTTGTTTTTAAAAGTTCTGTAAACTGTTCCCGATACGTACGTACCGTTGACATGTCACCAATTAAAAGATCCCATACCTTCCACTGCCCGTTACTCTTTTGCATCTTGTAAACAACTACCGTTTGCTTATCCTTATTCCGTAAACGTGCATTTAATGTCACTTTTTCTGCCGATGAATCCAGTATGGTATACATTACAGAATCAGCCTGATACATTTCAAGTCTGGCAATAGAAGCGTTTTTTACCAGTCTTTCAAACTGATTTACAAAAGAACTTCTTTGCGCCGTTGATGCACTATCCCATATACTTTTTGGCAGCGCTCGCTGCCCCATCACCTGAAAATCGAATATATCATTAATCAGTGCTATAATTTTGTTTTTATTTTCGGCATTTTGTAAAGTATTATATGCCTTTATGGCACCTTGAAGCTCTTTATCTTTGCTTTTGATTAAATCAACAGGTTCCAATCCCGCAACAACTATCATGGCTGTTATACAAAATAAACACCAGAATTTCACCCATATATTCATTGTCACCTCGCTTTTTACCATAAACAGAATTTTGAATAATATCTTACCAGATAATAAACAATAACTACGCTATACGATGCAGTACCATTATATATCATTCTGGTTTATTTACATTTTGCAAATATTCATCGAATGTCACCCCTGTTTTTACCATTAACCCTGCAACTGCAATATTGTAATCAAGTATCGCCCCTGCATAATCTTTCCTGCAAAGTACATTCTTCCCGTATGCTGAAACCAGTTGTTTAATTTTTGAATGGTCCAGATCGTATTTAATTGTAACCGATTTCAATAAAGCATCAGAATTATCAAGAGCGATTTTTGCACTTTCACAGCGTTTATGATAAACGATTGTTTTTTTAAACTGTGTTTCCAGTTCAAGTAGTAACCCCTGCGATGCATAGGATTCCTTGTGGCGCAACTTGTCAAGTTCATTCTTTTCTTTCAGGTATTTATCCTTTAATGACCAATAGTTAAGGTTGAATCTCAAACCGATACCAAGCGAACCTTCTTTATTGTTATATGGATTTAGAAGATCATCAGTACCATTCGACACATTTTTGTCAACAGACACCCTTGAGAACTTTAATCCACCAACAGCAAATGCATCAGGCAACAGTTCACCAATTGCTGTATTTACAACCATTTGCTGCGCCTTAATACCATTTTGCAGTCTCTGAAGATCCGGGTGATAGCATAGTAGCTGCTTTTTTAGAGTGTCCAACGGCCCCGTTTTTTCAGTACGTATTGACAATATGCTGTCTTTAAACGAAAAGCTGCTATCCTGAATACAGAAAGTAATCGCCCGGCATGCAGCGTCCAGACCATGCTCAGCCTGATACAATCCGTCATCAATCGTAAACATCTGCGCCCTAAGCTCTAAAAGATCATCCTGTGTTACATCACTACTTTCGCTATCAAGATCTTCTTTAACTTTGTTAACAGCTTTTTCAAGGTTACTTTTTACCTCTGTGGCAAGTGACATCATTTGCTTTGCGTAGATATATTTGTAATAAAGTTCCTGCAACGATCCGGATAACTCTATCTGTGCCTTCCGTTTTTCACACTCTGTCAAAGCAATGGCATAGGTTGATGCTTTCATTCCATGTATCAATCGGTCAATATTCAATGGCTGCATCAGTTTAATTTCAGTGCCGAAAAACGGATCAATTTTACCAAAATTATATGATTCATCCGCATTCCCGTTGGCATCATGTTTTATACTATACCGTGGAGCAGGGCCAACAGCAAAAGCGACCTCCAGCTTTGGAATGATTGCACTATTTCGGAGTGCTTTCTTTTGTAATTGAGCCTTTGTCGTTTCAAAATTTTTTTCCTGAATTTTTGGTTCATTTGCCAGCCCCTTGTTTACAAATGCGTATAAATCAAGTGTACCGTTTTTCACTTGTGCAAAAGGCAGGCAAACATACAACAGAAGGATACCAACTATATTCTTGTTCATTTTTCACCTGCTATTTTAAATTCTGCATAATCGGCAATAACCACACTTTTCGTTGCATCACCATCAGAGAGTATTCCAATGCCTTTTAGTTCAGGACACTTATCAACCTTGTAAATTTTTTTAAAGTCACTTTTAACATTAACAACAACTTTTTTCCACAGTCCCTTGTCATTTGCTGACCATGTATCTGCAACCACCATGTACATCTGCTGCATTGGATACAACACTGGATCTTTACGTATAGTTGTTCCTTTCGGTACGACCGAACTGTATACATACTTTATACAATACGTTTTTATTTTATCTTTAAAAATGAGATATACGGCACACCCCGAGTCATTAAGCCCATTAATACGTTCATCTGCACCTACCGGAGGTATTTCTACCCGCCACAACCAGGATACATACTCAACATTTCGCATTGTGTCAGGAAATTGAAAACCATACCGCACAACCTTTTTTGTCGGATCATAATGAGAATGAATGTATTCCATTCCGGAATCACTCATCATAATTTCATAATAATTTTTGTCACCAGATAACTTATCTATTTTTGTAAATTGATGTACATATAAATCATATAAATAATCATCAGGATTACCGGGAGCTTTCAGAATTGTTTCATTTACGGTAGTACCCATATTCAGATTATTACCGGATTGTGGCATTTTGATTTCAGCATTAAGAGATAAAAGCAACCCCGAAGTCAAGATTGCAAGATGCAAAACATTTATATGCAGTTTTTTGATTCTCATACCCCGCCTTCACTAACAGATAATTCTGCATTTTTAATATTTCCAGGTAAAATATTCTTTTGCCTTTGCATTACAATATACTTTATTTTATCAACTATTGGTTTTACCGTTTTTTCTGGAAAATAATTGTTTACAATGTGATCTCTTGCGTTCGTTCCGATTTGCAGCGCAAGGTCTGGTCTGTCAATTAATTCGGTAACACAACTGGCAAATGTATCCGGTCTTGTATCTTCAGCCAGCATACCGGTTCTTCCGTTGTCAATTAATTCCGGAATACCTCCAACAGCAGTCGCAACAACAGGTTTTGCTAATGCCATAGCTTCCATTAATGCATTTGGAAAACCTTCTATTGAACGACTCCTGGAGGTCATCATAACAATATCACATGAATTGTAAAATGCCTGTATATTTGAAATATAACCAAGGAATGTTATTGACGAACGTAGATTCAGTCTGTCTGCCTGCTCCTGATATTTCTCACGCCATCCAAATTCACCGGCTACAAACACTTTAACAATTTTTCCCGAGTTATCAATTTCTTTAACTACATCAATTAAAAAATCAAGGCCTTTATCCGGTGATGGCCGTACGGCCATCCCAAGTATGGCATCATACTTCCTGTCTCCGGCATATTGAATAAGATTCATTTTTTCTAATGTCACCATTAATAGTCGCTTATCCATACCATTGTAAATTATTGTAACAGGTATTGGTACCAGATCTCTCACAGAATTCTCTACGGACCTGCAATTTGCTATTACAGCATCGGGCGACATCAGACGTGCAAGCATAGTCAAACCAGTCCGTGCTACACTGCCATGCACTCTGCTTCCAAAACGCCATATACACGGTATCGATAACAGTTTGGCAACAGGAGCGCCGATGATCCACCCTGTTGCCCGACTTGCAAATATCAGATTGACTTTTTCCCTTTTAATTAATTTGTAGATATACAATGATGTTCTCCACCAGCAGCCCAGAAATTTTACAGCATGAATTATTACTGCAAAAACATTAAAAGGGCGTCCGTATTCAAAAGGAAAATCCGGACAATACGTAACGTTACAACCAGTATTTATTGCAGCCTTGTAAACTTTGTCACCCGGTCCGCTTACAGCAATAACATCAATACCATACTCCGGCATCTCTTTTATGTGAAGAAGTGCCTGACGTTCTGCTCCGCCAAAACCTTCCGCTGGAATAATATACAGAACTTTAAATTTATGATTCATAAAACACTATACCTTTTTAAGGATCCCTTTATGGTAACTCTGCCACGGCGGACATTTTCTTATATTGTTCAGGATTGCACCCTCTTTTATTTTCATAAAAAAACAGGACAAGCCCGGCAAAACAAACAAGTATCTGTCGAGCTCGTCGAATCAATGCAACAGATATACCGGCTGATACTGCTAATCCTATTTGACCGAATGCAAATGCCATTGAGCACTCAAATGCACCGGCGCGTGCCGGGACAACTATAAAGAGTATATTAAATAATGTCCCAACAGCATTACAGAACAATAATTGTTGTATTCCAAGATCAATACCTGTTAATTTTGCTACCAAGTAAATCTCCATCATCATTATTACATGTTCAATGAAATGATATACAAATGATTTACGTATGGCCGCTTCCCGTACTTTGTCATTTAAAAAATCGTTCAGAATTTCTTTGTGATGTACAGATTTTATGATATTTATAACATTCTTAAGAATTACTTTCCAAAATACGATAACACCAATTAAAAGTACCAGTATAGCACCGAGCAGGATAACCATTCCTGTCGTTAACTCAACAAGTGAAAATGCAATCAATACTCCTGCAATTGCGATTACAAAGTCGGCAACAACATCAATTGTTTTATCAGCAGCAACAATCATGGTGCTGTTTTTCAAACCACCATATTCACGAGTTTTAAATGAACGTAGCGCTTCACCGCCAATTCCAGATACCGGTAATACCTGATTTATTGCCTGACTTTGTATACGTAGCAGGAAAAGGCTCCGGAAAGATACTTTTTTACAATTATTCTGCCTGCTTAAAAGAGCCTGCCACCCTTTAGTTGCAAATGTATTCCATACAAGAAATAAAACCGGTAATAGTAAAAACCCCCAGCCTATTGACAATGATAATGTAAGTGCACTGATTACTTCTTTACGAAATTGCCATATTACCAGACATAGTACAGCAAGGAAAAACACTCTTAATACTTTTCTGATATAATCATACTTTCGAAAAAAATCAGGTATAATCATACTTATACTTTTACTACCATTTTCAGATGCTGCTTTCATACACTCCTGCGTTTTCTTTCATTAGACATTATTACAGGAAGAATAGTCAGGGAGGCAACAAGACATGTTGACATTCCAATAATAGCCAGTTCACCAATTGATCGCAATCCCGGATGATTCGCAGTGATAATTCCTCCAAAACCAACCAGGTTTATTAATGTACAAAGGAAATTAGGGCCTCCGGTTTCAACAAGCAATTTACTTATAGGAGAACTTGAATCACTATGAAATCTGTGATAAATGTGCACAGCTGCATCGACACCAAGTCCAAGAATGCTTGGCAGTATTACCATATTAAAAATATTCAGTTTTAAAGAAAATATACCCATCATACCAAGCATCCATAAAATTCCTACGCATAGCGGGGTAAGTATTATCAGCATTGATCTGACCCTGCCGAAATCGCTGAATACAATTCCTGCGATAATTATAAACGCAGCAAGTATCGCTATTATCGAATCCCTTTTGAGCAAGTTGATCAATTCAACATAAACAAGCGGCTCGCTCACTGCATAAAACACCTTATTGTCAATAGTCATTGAACCAACAGCATTTGCGAATGCCTCTGCATTGTGAAGATCAAGAAGTGAATTGCGTTGATAGATGTACATCAACTGCCCATCAACATTCCTGTTTCCATAAAACAGTTTCAACATTTCCTCTGGAATGTCTTTTTCTGTAACCGGTTCTGTTACAAGCAAATATTCCATCTTTTCAATGGCACTTATCTGTTCAGCCGACATATTGTTTTTAGTATGTTCAATTAAAGCTTTTATATTCTTAATGATCTCAATCTTTTCATCCTGATTTACAGGTATTATATCATTGATTGATTTTACATCTTCAACTATTGATGTATCATCCAGTAAACATTTACCTTTAATATATTCTTTTATTTTTAATGCTTCCTCAGCATTCTTTACAACAACAACAGCCGGATCTCTTGCAGATGTAAATACGTTCAGCATTTTTTTGTTAAATTCACGCGTTGCCCTGATTTGTGAGCGAAGATTTCGAAAATCATACTCAAATTCAACACTCTTTAACATCATAATACTTACTATTGTAAAAAGTACAATACCTATTGTTACCAGGGTAATTCTGTTCTTAGACCTGCAGTCGTTATTTGTATTGAGTTTTGTAATTGTATTGTTTTTTATTCCAAAACCATGTGTACAATCATTCGCAACAGTCAGAAGTGCAGGTGTAAGAATCATATATGCTATATAAGCAAGTAATATTCCTGTTCCCGCAATAAATCCGAAGTCTCTGAATCCGAGAAAATCACTAAATGTCAACATATAAAATGATACAATCACCGTTAATCCTGATGTCAGGGATGCTCTTCCACTGGTTCGAATAGCAGTTTTAAGAGCATTAAAATGATCTGTACCTTCTTTTCTTGTTAACATATATCGGTTTATTAAATGTATCCCAAAATCGATACCCAATCCAAAGAGTATTATAATCAGAAACGCTGAAATCAGGTTCAAATTACCGATTGTCAATACGGTTAATGCAAAGGTCCATGATTCACTCATAACAAGGGGAATCAATACACAAATAATGAGCGAGATTCTCTTAAAGTAGAGCAGCAGTAATATGAGTATTATTGAGACACCAAGCATGGTGCCATTTGACAGATCACCAAGTATGGTGTTATACTCATTTAAACGATTTTTGAAGGTACCACCGATACTTATCGTTACTGAACTATCTGCAGGATCGTTACTAAATTCTGTTACAACATTTTGTAATTCATTGTATATTTTTTTCGCAAAGGTGATATCGCTTGTAATTCCTTCAGGATGAATTACAATAAGCAGCATTCTTCCATCCTCACTGATATTTACCCGCTTATAGTTTGATTTTTTCTCATACTTTTTTTCGATATCACTGAAATCAGGCATACTCTGCGGTTCATCAAGTAAATCAACAAATAACGGATTGGCCTTTTTTATCTTTCCTGAAATTCCATGCTCAACTCTGTTTTTGATTTCCTTTAGATCATCAACATCGATATACAATAATTTTTTCTTTACTATTAGCGAATCGTTCATCGCATAGGATGCATCGGCAACCCATTCAAGTTTTTTTATTTCTCCTAACAATTTATCTGCAACTTGTAATGATTGTTCTCTGTTCCCGGATTCAATCATTACAATAAGGTCACCAATACCTCCGAGTTTTTTCTCCAGATTATTTATTCTTTCAACTGACGGTGTATTTTTTTTCAGTAGGGCCATAATACTACTGTCAACACTTATTTTTCTAACGATAACAGCAGACGCAGTTGTAACAATAAGTGCCAATAGAAGAACAATGTAACGGTACCTGATTATCCAGTTTAAATACACCGACACATTTGCATCAGAAAATAACCGATCAATTATTTTTTTCACGCGGTACACTCTTTTGCTTCATGAACAGTATGTTCATTTTTTATTCTGCAAAACAGTTCTGATTCCATAATATAGTCAAACCTGGAAAAAGGAAGTGAGTTCAACAACATACATGACACGCCACAGTTTTTCTCACACCCTTTTACCAGATGATGATTTTGTTTAAGCATTGTATTGGTGACATTTAACAATGGCATATCGGATTCCTTATGACTGCATTTTTTAAAATATCCGTTTGTATCAACATAAAATGACTTGCAACCGCCCTCACATACCCATTGAACATTTTTACCCATCAATGTGTCGATATAATAGTTTATGAGAAATTGGGGCATATTCACCGGTAAACCACTCTTTTTTTGTATTGTCAACCAGTTAAGAAATGTTACAATTGACCTGTTGGATGAATCTGCAATAAGCCTGCCTCTGTCATGTGCAGGTGAAAAAGCTACGGGGATTCCTGTTTTAAAAAGTACTTTCGCAAGATCATATGCTTCATCAATAGTTTCCCTTACAATAACTGAATTTACATGAACCCAGATCTTCATATCCGTAAGAAGGTTCAGTTGATATTTCAGCAGTGATACGGATTTTTTAGTAATGCTGTTTGGTTCAACACAGTCTATTGACAATTGCAGCCTTTTAATTCCAAGATTGATCAGCTTTTCTGCTTTTTCTCTTGTTAACAGGAAACCATTGGTTGTAAGGCCCGTATTTAATCCTTTACTTTTTGCATAAGCAATTAATTCAAACAGATCCGGATGCAATAGCGGTTCTCCACCAATGAATTCAATATGTTTTATACCAAGAGATGCACAATGATCTATCCATTTGAAAACAGTTTCAGCAGGTACATGACATCCATCATTTTTATGTTCAGAACAATATCCACAGCTTAGATTACACCGTTCAGTAATTTTAAGCTGTGTCCATATCGGTTTTGCATCGAACACACGAGCTGTAATACCGGAACTGAAAATTGCATGGATCCATTGTCCGAATTGTGACACCTTACCTAACCTGCCAGACGCATTGAATATTCCTTGTGCCATATTATCCCTCTTGCTTCAAGTATCGTATTTCAAATTATTTCTGAGTTGATTACAGGCCGGATCAGTCAAAGCTGATCCGGTCTGTAGTATTAATTACTAATTATCGATTTCCCTCTTTATAAATTTTTCTACTCTGCAAAATGCTTCATCATCAGAGTATTGAACCGGTGGATGCTTGCAAAAGTATGATGATGGAGAATACAGGATACCACCGATTTTATTGTCAAGTGCAAGTTTACAACACCGTATTGCATCAATAGCGACTCCAGCACTGTTTGGTGAATCTTCAACTGATAAACGCAGCTCAATATTCATGGGTACATCACCAAACATTTTTCCTTCCATTCTCAGGAAACATATTTTCTGATCATCCTGCCATGGCACATAGTCACTTGGTCCCACATGAATATTTCTATCGTTCAGTCTTTTAGCTGCAACAGATTGAACTGCTTCTGTTTTTGATATTTTTTTTGATGTGAGTCTATTTCTGTTAATCATATTCAGAAAATCGGTATTACCTCCGGTATTCAGTTGATAGGTGCGCTCAAGTTTTACACCGCGTTTTCTGAAAAGATCGGTGAGAGTCCTGTGTGTAATTGTTGCCCCAAGCTGAGCTTTAATATCATCACCTATTAATGGTAATCCCCTCTCCTTGAATCGCTGAGCCCACTCAGGATTACTGGCAATGAATACTGGCATATTATTAACAAATGCAACTCCGGCATTCAATGCACATTCAGCATAGAATTTTGTCGCGTTTTCTGAACCGACTGGAAGATAATTCAGGAGTATTTCTGTTCCTGAGTTCTTTAATGTTGTAACCACATCGTCCATTGATGCCTCAGGTACATTCGAAGTGACAAACGTATAATCATTTTCATAGGATGCCATATGTTCTGATACACCATCAAGTACTTTCCCCATTTGTACAGTAACTCCTGACCCTGGCATTTCCGCCTGAAAAACAGTAGTACAGTTTGGACGGCTGAATATAGCCGTATGTACATCAAGACCAACCTTACGTGTATCAATATCAAATGCACAGACGACTTCCATATCTGATGGTTTATATCCATTGATTTCCCAATGCATAAGCCCAATTGCATCTGACTCCTTGCGATTACGATAATATTCTATGCCCTGAAGCAATGAGCTGGCACAGTTTCCTACACCGACAATTCCGATTCTGATTCTTTTCATAATTACATCCTGCATTAATTAAATGTTTTTATTGAACATCATTTTCATTTTGATCTCTTTTTGTAGTAACACATAATCCTGTATTATGGTTTTCACCATTTCGCGAATTATCCGAAATACACTGCTATATTGTCAATTCGTTTTCTATTTTATTTTTTTCCCGTCTTGCACCTTTGGCAAATCTGTTCAGTATCACATACAGTACCGGTACGACAATCATGGACAGAATCATGGAACTTGACAATCCACCAACAAGTGTCCAGCCAAGTCCTGATTTCCATTCTGCTCCGGCCCCCGGCGACAATGCAATTGGAAGTAATCCGACTATCAATGCAATGTTTGTCATCAGAATAGGCCTGAAACGCACACTTGTTGCTTCAATTACTGCGTCAACCGGATTTAATCCGTTTTCCTGTTTTTTATTCGCAAAATCAACAACAAGGATTGCGTTTTTTGCAACAAGTCCCATGAGCATAATGATACCCATAATTGCAAAAAGGCTCAGGTTTTTTCCCACTAATGCGAGAGCAAGTAATGCACCAATTATTGACAACGGCAGCGATAACATAACAACTAACGGATACACATAACTGTTATACAAGACTACCATGGTAAAGTACATAAAAATCAGTGACGCAAAAAGTGCGACCATCATAGCAGAAAAAGATTCTTTCTGATTCTGAAGATCACCTGCATATATAATTTCCACACCTTCAGGGATTCCGATTTGTGCAAGTCTTTCTTTTAATTGTTGTCCAATTGTTCCGACAGCAACACCTGTCAGATTGCACTTGACACTTATAGCAGGCAGTTTGTTATACCGATTCAGAACTGATGGACTTTCTCCTTCTGTAATAGATGCAACCTGAGAAAGCTTGATAACCTGCCCGGCTTTATTCAGAAAGGCAATGTTTTCGATGTCAGTTTTGCTTTTCCTGTTAAATTCATCAAGTGCAATGAATATATCATATTCATTATTACCGGACCTGTACTTAAGATCCCTGTTTCCTTCGAATGACAGATACATCTGATTGCCAGCTTCACCTATAGTCAAGCCAAGTTTTGATAATTTGTCACGATCGAATACTACAACCATTTCCCTGTTACCACGTTCACTTGATGTCGAAACGTCACGGGTTCCTTTCATTGCACGTAATTCATCTGCAACGACAACACTGAAATCAGAGGCCTTATTAAAATCGGTACCGCGGACATACAGCTCAACAGGTGTACGTGTCATACCCATCATGCTGATTTCCTCAATTTTAAATATCGGACCTGCAAATGTAGACATTAGTTCATTTTGTAACGTTTTTGAAAATAAACGGGAATTTAGTTTACGTTTTTCTTTTGGAACAAGCTTAACAACAAACGATGCTCCATACGGAGTTTCAGATATTGATACCACACCACCTTTCGATCCAACCTTTGTATAAACATTGGTGATTTCCGGATGATTCAGCATGGTTTTTTCAACACTAAGACATAACGCTGCAGTTTGTTCCAGCGTTGCCGTTTTGTCTAATTCCATTGAAACAACAAATTCACCCCTGTCGCCTGCATCCATAAATTCACTTTGAATATATCCTCCGGCAACCAGATAAATTGCACCTGTGAAAAAGGCAGCACAAACTGTTATGGTCAGTATTTTGTGCCTTAACGTAAATCGCAACAATGAAAGTACTATATTCTTGAATTTGGTAACTACAAATTCAAAGCCTAACAACATCTGATCGAATGGATTCTTTTTATTGTATTGTTTAACTTTTCCAAACCGTGATGTCAATAATGGTACCAATGTAAACGAAACAATCAGACTCAGTAGTATTGATGCAACTATGACAAGCGAAAACGCTCTGAGCATCATACCGGTTACACCTGGAACCAATCCGATAGGCAAAAAGACCGCAACCAGAACAAGCGTTATTGACACAACTGTCAAACCAAGTTCCTTGATGGCATCATATGATGCCTGCATCCTGCTTTTTCCCATTTCAAGATGACGATATATGTTTTCAAGTACAACTATTGCGTCATCAACAATCGCCCCCACTACAATTGATAATGCAAGCAGAGTGAGAAGATTTAACGAAAAACCGAAATAATAGAATATGGTAAATGTTGACACAAGCGATGTTGGAATAGAAATGAAAACAAATATGAGATTTCTGAAAGTATGTAGAAATAACAGCATCGCAATGGAAACAAATATCACTGCGAACAGGAGATCTTTCATAACACTGTTCACTGCACTATTTGTAAATTCCGAATTATCACTTGCAATTGTAAATTTTAGATTATTTGCACTAAATTGTGTTTCGTATTTTTCAAGACGTGATCTGATTTCCTTACTTATATTTACAGCATTTCCATCCTTTTGTTTTTGGATGTCAATTCCGATTGCAGGTTGTCCATTGATTCTTGCAAGCTTTGATGCTTTTTTTGTATCATCGACAACCGCTGCTACATCACTTAATTTTATCAGTGTACCATCATTCGATGCACCAACTATCATTTCACTGAGTTGATCAAGACTGGTCAGCTTTCCCGCAACCCTTATTATATATGAACTCTGCTCATCTTTTATTTTTCCAATTGGAAAATCAACATTACCAGCCTGTATTACCTGCTTGATTTGTGCCAGAGCAATACCATACTGTTCCAGTTTCTGTTCATTTACCTTTATGGAAATCTGACGTTGATTTCCTCCGATAATGTTAACTCCTGCAACACCTTTGACCTGAGATAATTCGGTCTTTATAGTCTGATCAATCAAATCATAAAATTCCCTGTCCGGTAATTTTGATGTCACAGCGATACTCATGATAGGAAACTGATTCACATCGAATTTAAAATACTGAGGATCCTTACACGTTTCCGGAAGTTTATCTTTTATAGCATTAACTTTACGTTCACACTCCTGTAACGCGACATCACCGTTAATATCAAATTTATACTGCACGACAATAAGGGACATACTCTCAAAGGAATATGACATTATTTTATCAACGCCTTCAAGCGATGATACAGCATCTTCAACATTTTTCGTTACTGAATTTTCGACTTCTACCGGTGCAGCCCCTGGATATGTTGTCATTATAGCATTTACCGGCATCTCGATTGATGGCGTTAATTCTTTATTGAGCAGGGTATAACAAAATAACCCGCCCAGTCCCAGAAGAACAAACAACACAACCGGTATCGTTGATCTTTTTATTGACAATTCTGTTATTTTCATTTTTCCACCATTGATTAAACAAGTATCTGTTTACATTATTTTATTGTCATTAATTAACAATTGCGACATCATCACCGTCACTCAGATTCAACTGACCACTTACAACAATCTTCTCTTCAACGTTAAGACCGTTTAATACCTCTGCCTGCTTGCTATTACTTTGACCAATTACTATCTGGCGTTTGAATGCTTTGCCATTCTGTACAATAAATACTGATGGATTTTCCATACTGCCAAGTATCGCGGTTTTATTGATAATCAAACGGTCAACATTTTTTACCGGAAGTTCAACTTCCGCATACAATCCGCTTCTCAGGTGAACAGATTGTTTGTTTGTAAGTGCAATCTCCACATTGAATTTCATAGCGGCATCTGCTTTCTCGGCAATTGACGAAACTGTTCCGGTAAATTTTTTATCAGGAAATACAGACAGTTTTATTGTTACCTTCTGCCCTTTACTTATTCTGTAAACTTCTTTTTCTGAAATCTTGATATTTAATTTAAGCAGATCATTATTCACAATTTCACATATACTTGTACCAACATTCAGAAGTTGTCCGGGCGTCACGTTATCCGTATTTATGTATCCATTGAGATGAGACCTGATACTTGTGTTACTCAACGTTTTTTGTGCTGTAATCAGATCTGCTTTTGCTTTCTTCAGGCCAATCTGAGCCTGTTCAAGATCACGTTTTGCAACAGCATTTTCTTCGGCAAGGCGTGTCAACCGTTCAAGATCACGTTCACTTTGAGCATAGTTTGCTTCTGCAGTCAAAACATTTGCAGCAATCACTTCATCATCTACTTTCACGATTATATCACCAGCCTTAACATAGTCTCCTTTTTCCTTATAAATTTTCACAATTTTACCTTGCGTTTCTGATACAAGATTCAGCACATCTGATGCTTCAAGGGTTCCAGTTGCAATAACATTTTCAGATATTACCCCATTAGCAACGTTTTCAACTGCAACAGGGATTTTTTCAATTGTTCTTTCAGTAAATGCGATGTCTTCCCGATACTGTTTTTTATTTTCTTTTAATTTTGCAACAACCCCGACTCCGGCTATTGCTACAATTGTAAGTACTGACACGATTTTCATTGTTTTATTCATACTATCTCCCCTTTATTTATTATCAATAAACATTTGTTTAAGTACACCGGATGCTTTCATCATCTTTATTTCAGATATCTTGCATTTTAATACCTGCTGACTGTATGAATTATCAGCATTAAGATATTCTGAATTTACGTTTAATAAATCAGCCAGAGATGCCATACCTTCCTGATACTGCAAAGACGTCTGCCGATAGACATCTTCAGCAAGAAGCTTATTTTCTTTTTGTACATCAAGCAGCCTCTTTGAGATGTTTAAATCCATTACCGAGTTGTCAAACTGTACTTTCAAAAAGTCTCTCAGCTGATGCACATCGGTTTCAATCTGATCTCGCTTCAGCATTGCCTGACGAATCTTTGCATAATTTCCACCTGATGTGAACAGTGGAAACGCCATGGCAACACCAACAGCATTGGTATTTGTCCAGACGTTAATATCCGATTCTGTACTGACACCCGAACGCTTTAACTGTCCAAAACCTACGAGTACCGGTAAACATTGAGCTACAGACAGTTGTACCTGCTGACGACTTACTTTAAGCTGTTTTTCGACAACCTGATAAACCGGCACATTCTCAAGCCTGAATTCTATTGACTGATCCGCTGTTTCCCTGATATTTAATATTGCATTGGTATCAATTATTATCACAGTGTCAAGAGGCATACCCGCTACCGCTTTAAGGTAATTCAGTTGAGCATCAATACTGTTTTGTAATGTTTGCCGTGTAACATCAAGATTTGTAATCGTTACTTTCAACCGATTGACATTTGTCTGCTTTACAAATCCATTATCATACTGCAGTTCTGTTATCCTGAGAATTTCCCTCAAATTCTCCATTGATTTCTCTACAGTATTTTTCTGAAGCATTAACGCTCCGGCCTGGTAATATGATGTCGCGACATCCGCAATCACACTATCCTCATTTTTAGTCTTTGCAACAGCGTACATTTCTTTTACCAATCCAGCAGCTTTCAAGCCGGTCCAGAATGACTGACTATACAGCAGTTGTGTTATCTGCAGTGTTGCTCCTGCACTATACACTTTCCGGGGAGTTTCTGCACGTACATAACTTAATGAATCAGAAATCCTTGGTAATCCACTGGCAGCAGTTTCCCTGATTGCAAATGAAGCCTCCTGTATTTGAAGATCTGACTTTTTTATGCTTCGATTATGTTTCAAAGCATAATTAACAATTGTGTTTAACTCTGTCTGCCCAACAGCAAACTGTGCCGTTGAAAAAACAAGTATCAAAGCAGTAACAGTAAATTTCCCCCACATGCTGATTCCTTTCATCATCGACATACCTACCGTCCGGTATGTTTGTTGGCATACGTATATACTATTTAATGTTCTTAAATTTTTAATAACCCATACAATCCACTTAATTGTTTTTTAATAATCTCAAGGTGGTTTCCGGATTTTGCATGAATCAAACGAAGTGCAAGATTAGAAATGACCGATATAAAAGTAAACGCAGTTGTTTCGATATCAATATCATTCCGGATTAACTTTTGTTCAATCGAAAGCTGAATCGACTTTTTCCAGACTTCAATTTCATCCAACATTATCGAATCCCCTATTTTCTTAAAATCAGGATAATATTTATAGGACACAAAAAGCAACTGAATGTAATTCAATGGTACCGATTCATATTTGGCAAGTTGACGAACAATAGAATTTTCCTCCCTGCGCACAATCTCGCTGAGTTTGAATTCTATAAGTTTATCCAGTGTGATATAACCAGGCTCATCTTTTTTATGAGGTTGTAATACATATTTCTGAATTACAGCTTTAAAAAGCTCTTCTTTGCTGCAAAAATAATGATACACTGCACCTTTAGTTAATTGTGTAGCCCTGCAAATCTCAGTAAACGTCACGGATTCATAGTTATTGTTCAGAAACAACGCAAACGCTGCATCAAGAATCAGATCTTTTGTATCGTTCATAACACCTCCGAATTAAATACCTACCGGTCGGTATTTAATATACCAGCTTTTTTTTAAAAAGTCCAATACTTTTTTTGATCAGATATATAAGAATCTATAAAAACAGCAATTACACATGGCGTTTAAAAATGAAAAAGACCGGATAACATTGATTACCCGATCTTATAACATTAAAAAAGAGGAGTTCGAAGTTATGCAGTAGTTGTTTCTACCGGGACGATTTCGACCTTCTTCTTGTTATCAGTATGCCATGTAAACTTTACATATCCAGCTATCTTAGCGAAGATGGTATGATCTCTTCCAAGGCCTACGTTATTTCCTGGACTTACAACAGTTCCACGCTGACGAACAATAATGCTTCCAGCACTCACAAGCTCACCACCAAAACGCTTTACACCAAGCATCTTTGGTTTGCTATCACGTCCGTTGCGGCTGCTTCCACCGGCTTTTTTATGTGCCATTTCTAATTACTCCCAATCAAACGTTAATTGATACAATCTCAAGTCTGGTATATTGCTGACGATGGCCGTTTTTGCGGCGATAGTCCTTACGACGTTTACGCTTGATGATCATGACTTTTACATCTTTGATATGATCAACAACTTTAGCTTTCACAGATGCCCCGGCTACAACAGGAGTCCCTACTTTAACATTATCGCCATCTGCTGCAAGTAATACCTTATCAATAGTAATCTCTGCACCTTGTTCGGCGTCAATAAGTGGAACACGAATCGTTGTTCCAGGGGTAACCTTGAACTGAGCTCCGCCTTGTTCAATAATTGAATACATGATATAAAACTCCTCTACCTGGTCGGTAAGTTGTACCTATGAATGCGGTTACCCAAGATTTTTTCCGCATACCCATCCCTGCCAGACCAGAATTTCCAGGTCCAGGGAAAAGATTTCAAAATATACATTCTAAACTATTCATCAGCAAGAGATTCGTTGCTTTTTTCTGTAATTATCCTTGAATCCTCAAACATATACTCATCCTGATCGAGCTCGTCATCCTCAATGAGAGTTACCGTACACTTATGCTCGCGCTCAAGCATTTTTTTCATAACCGATTCATCTTTAAGAAGATATGCAGCTACTGCCGGATGTACCGAGAGAATAACATCGGCTTTTACTTTAACCTGACGGCGCAAATCCCGATCGATTCTTGCTGTCACCGTCTCAGGTGAAAATACCCAGCCAAGACCGCCGCACGCCGGGCATACATTGGTAAAAAACTCCTGAAGCTCCGGACGAACCCTTTTTCTGGTAATTTCCATTAAACCGAACTTAGAAAGCCCGGTCCCTGATGTAACTGTTGGATCTGCATCCAATGTTTTTCGCATATACGCTTCGATTTTTTTACGGTTTTCGGGAAGCCGCATATCGATAAAATCAATTACAATCAGGCCGCCAATATCACGTAAACGAAGCTGACGACATATTTCGGTAGCAGCCTCAAGATTGGTTTTGACAATAGTTTCTTCAAGGTTGGTTTTCCCTACATTACGCCCGGTATTAACATCAATAGCAACCAACGCTTCGGTTCTGTCAATAAGGATATACCCGCCACTCTTCAGCCATACTTTACGCTTGAGCAATCGTTCGAGATCTTTCTCAATATTAAACTTGTCAAACAGCGGAACTTTCTCTTTGTAAAGAACAACCTTCTTGCAGAGATCCGGGGATAATGCTTTCAGGTATGACAGGATTTCCTTTCTGTCATCCTCCTGATCCACGTACACCTCGGTAACATCATCAGTAAAGATATCCCGTATCACCCTTGTGGTAATGCCCAGTTCCCGATGAACCAGCTTTGGCCCGGTCCCCTTAAGCGCCTCATCCTGCGCCTTCTTCCAGGCATCAACAAGCATGTGAATTTCATTAATAAACTCCGCTTCAGACATTTGAAGTCCAATGGTGCGTACGATAAACCCGACACCGGGAGGTTTAATCTGTGCGATAATCTGTTTCAGACGGGCACGCTTCTTGGCATCGGTATTCCTCTTCGAAACACCAATAAAATCAGCATCCGGAACAAGCACCAGAAACCGTCCCGCAAGACTAATCTGTGTTGTGATCTTTGCCCCTTTGGTACTGATCGGTTCCTTGGCAACCTGTACCAGGATCTGATCGCCGACATTTAAAATTTTCTCAATTGGAATTCGTGGTATCTGTTTCCGGTTCTGATTATCGCCAATAAACCGTTCCATAACCTTATCCGATTCCTCAAGTAACAACGTTGGGTCAACGTCCGTCGCATGAAGAAATGCGCATTTTTCGAGTCCGATATCAATAAATGCCGACTGGATACCGGGCAAAATTGACATAACACGGCCTCTGTAAATATTACCCACAAGACGGAAATGATCGGGACGTTCAACCACGATCTCGACAATTTTGTCATTTTCAAGTAGTGCGGCACGTTTCTCTGTTGGCGTGCCATTAAATAGGATCTTCTTCTGCATAAAAACTTTCTTCTTTATCTTTGGTCAATTCTGGTGTTTATAACTGACTGCAATCCGGTATTCGTCACTATGGTATAAAATTATCTAAATCGGATATCTATAACAAGTGAGAAATTATTATCATTATCGGTTGAGATGGACTCCTGCCCGGTTATCTTATCCTTCGTACCATCCTTTATCCGTGAACCGGTATAACTAAAAGTACCAGTTACGTTATCTGTGAAAATATAGGTAAGGTGAGGACTAAGTGAAAGACTTTCTTTAACTTTCTCATTCGGATCCTGGTCAATAGAGTTTCTGGTAGAATTCCGCGACATAGTCATCCCCAACGTCGTTTTCCCCTTGACCGGTATCTTCCAGTACAGGATTTTAATTTCATTAAGACGGTTGGACTTCTCAATCTCATAGCCAATTGTCAGTTCATCACTGTTTGTTGTCGTTGTATCCTTTACCTTCTCACCCTTTTTCATCTCTTTGGAAAACCTGTGGCTATAGTTGAGTGATACCGGCCACTTTTTAATGGATCCGGTAAGGTTTACAAGTGGTGACATATCAATACGATCGGTTGAACTGGTTACAAGATTCAACCGGTTCTCTGTTTTTCTGAATGAATAGTTGGATGTCAGAGTAAGATCTCTGAACAGATCAGAAATAAAGCCGATTTTCATCAATGCCGGAGTACGTGCAGACACTGAAATATCCGGTAGTGTAAATGATGAATCAAACTGTGATGTGTCAGGTGTAACGCGGTATTCATTTGACCACTGAATTGTTATCGGATTAAGTGACAACTCAAACGGAACTGTCAGATCTAAACCAGTAGAAAACTTATAACTTCTGTTAACTGTTCGTATATCATTTTTATAATAATCCTGAGCATACTTTCCTATTCTGCTTGTCATACCACCAAGACGCGAATCATCCATCTCTCCGGTAAAAACATTTCTATTTGTCACACCAAGCTTATATTTAAAGTATTCCCAGTTTGAATAGTTTTCAAGAAGATTTGTTCCCACATTGTTATTATTAAGACGTGATCCTGCTGAATAGGTAAAACTGACAGAACGAAACCCGAGTTTTTTAAATCCAGTCTCAAATTTGATCAACCCTGAATCAGTCGAGTTCGGCTTACGATTTGACGTAAACGTTGAAATCAGATCTGCAAAATTGAGGGAACTGTTGATACTGAATGTCGAATTAACATTTATATTGAAGTAATCATTCTGATATCTGTCATACTGCATTTGCGCCCACGAACTGGTAAAATTTGAATTATAATCTGCACTTGTTGTCAACCAGTTAAAAAACTGCGGATCGAATCGTATCCCTGCATTCTGATTTCTGCCTCGTTCGCCACGCAGGATATACTTATCTTTCCATTTACTATCCCGATGTGCTGCAAAAATATTCGAGAGTATTTCCGAATTATTAATATCATTGGCAACAACAGTATCAAGATTTCTGTCAACGTTCAAGCTGTAATTCAGCTTTAACAGCGGACTGATCGGTGCATAGTCCATTTGAAATCCATGTCTTACCGTCAGAGAACGCTTGGTATCAAACGTATTTTCCCTGGTATCAAAACTCGTGTTATCACTCAGACTTGCGTCTCCAAGTGTAAAGTTCAGTGTTGATGGCAACAGTGAGAGCTCGTAATCCCAGAGGCGTTCAGGTATCCATTTTGCACTGGAATCTGTTTTATGCGGCCTGAATTTAGTCCATTTCAGTTTATCACTTCTTTGAGAAAGATCATATTTAAGGTTATAATTGTAAACATCAGACTCGCTTCTCCTCTTGTACACTTGCGTACCGGTTGAGTCGTATCCCATGCTTGAATCGATTACCGATGTGGAATAGGTAAAGCTTGTGTTGATGCGATCTGCAAGCAGATTCGACAACCAGAAATCTGATGGGCTTGACTTACTGTAACTTGTATAAAAATTACGCGTTGATGTCTGATTCTCATAAAGTTCAGTCTCTTTTGTATAGATATTATCAGGTTTACCTTTAATCATCATCCCGATTGCATCTCCTGCAAGATCACTAAGATCATCCGCCTTACCCTGCACACCAAGCGGGACATCGTTGTTTTTAAGCTGAGGTCGGTTTGCGGAGCCCTGCAATACAACACCTACAGGAATATTTACACCGTAATCCTTCGGCAGAAAACGGTCAAGATTTACAGATGCATTTATATTTGTTTTTACATCCGAATTATTAGGCGTACGGGTCAGATCCTGAATTTTCCGGTAATTACCGTTTGTGTAGGTCATATCCGTTTTAAAATTGAGAAAATCAGCAAATTTCATTGAGAGTTCACTGCGGGCAGCCCAGCCATCCAGCTTTTCAATTCCTGAAAGTATCATTTCGTTAACCCAGATAAAACCACTGTCAGCATCAGCTCCGGTCGTCTGGGTATCACGGACAACACCAAGCGCCATCCATTTGATCTGCGAAAGGTTCGGTTGACGGCCTAATGGTGCCTTAATACGAAAATCATCACCCATAGCATTAATTGAATCATAGGGATGTTGTATCATGTACTTATCTTTTTCACGGGCAAGCTGCTGAAGGTCAATATTGATAAAATTATTGTTCCAGCCCTGATAAATAGGCTTGCGGTACTCATAATAGGTCGTACTGTCGGACCCGAAACGAAAAACGAACTTTACTCCGCCATTGTAAAGTGGATTTGTTGAAGACGTTGAATTGTCACCATAAACATACATACTGAGATTTTTGTAGGCGGTCAGATTAAGCTCCTGATACTCATAGTTTTTTACTACGATCGCTTCTTTACCTCTGCGAAGATTTTTAAATGATAATTGAAGCGCCTTCTCTTCAATGGTATCTTTTGTCGCAGCGTCAATCTCCACCTTGAATCCAGGAGGAATTATATAATTCTTTGATTCCTTATTACTGATAGAAAGTGCTTCAATTTTAGCGCCGGAGGAATCACTGGAGCTTATCCACTGGTTACCGACAAATTTCATGTCAGATATAATAAGCTGATGTTCACTTGTTAATCTTGTTGAATCAAAATCTTTCCAGATCATACGGATCATGGATATATTTTTCCATTGCGGTGATCCATATGGTGTCATCATGTTTTCATAACCCGGTATAATTTCTTTAATCGGTAGATGAACTTTACGCCATTTGGTATTTGTTGCAAGTTTCTCAGTTTTATCAAAATACGGTGCGGTTGTATCTGACAGGTCAATTTCAAACTGGAAATAATTCTCTTTTGTCGCAGTCTCTACAGTACTGTTATTATTTATATCCTCACCATCAAAGATTGTCTTATTGTTCTGTGTACGTGATTTCAGACGGAAATTACCGGAGTTCTCTTTATCATACAAGCCGCCATTATCACGAGCCGGATCTTTTCTGAAATTACCAAGCAATGGATCATCATATCGTAACACTCTCCATCCCCCATCACCATCTGGCACCTTCCATACTTCACTTGTATCGCTCAACCTGTCGATACCAAGATCCAATGCCTCGCTATAGAATTTATAATCACTTCGTGTAGCAGCAGTATCCTCTTTGTCTGCATTCCCGTTTGGTAAACCTCCATCAAGTGAAATATCCTCTTTCATGTGACCAAACTGAAGCAATAGTTTTCCCGGTTTACCTACTGATTGATCCTTGATATAAAAATCAATATATTGCATCTTATCCTTATTGGAAAACAATGACGGAACCGGTGTCATTACTCCAGCCCATGCATTTTTGTACAGGCTTCTAAGTGTTGGATCTGCTGGAGCCGGGGTACAGTGAAAACGGACAACCGACAGATAGCCATCAGTAGCGCTGGGCTTTGCACTGGGCTCGAAATAGTACAGATCCGTTTTTCGTATTCTGTTGACATTATCGTATTCAATTGGTGTAAACCAGTAAAAATCCCATGCAGGAGGAGCTTTAGATAACGTATCTAAAACTGGCTGAGGTGGACTTGCCTGATGCCACTCGTCATCATCATTTCCAAAATTATCTGATGACTTGCTATCTTCAAAATCGTCAACGTATGCCTTTCCGTCAGGGTTAGCATTCATACTGCTATGGGCAACTTCGAACTCAAATTTTACCTGTGATGAAGAGGTCGTTTCGATAAGAGGTATTTTGTTGACAAGTGATGTCATCCATTCGGGTTCAAGATCAACAACAGTATTAATATCAAACAGTAGTTTTCCATACCCTTCCTGACCAAGCCGCGGCACGTTCTCACTTACTTTTACATCCTGGTAAAGAAGCGTTCCGGCGATAAATGATCTGTTACTCAGAAAGGGAAGTTGTACCTGACCGTTCATGCCAAGAAAGATCTTTTTCTGCGGAGCAAACATGGACTGCTCCTGAAACTCTGCCTTGATATCACTTGCCATCTTTGCCTTGAGCGATATAAGTTCAATCGTGCCATCATCATAATTTATCACGTAGTCAACGTTCCGCTCGAGTGCGTCACCATTAGCCCATACTTTATCAGTTCCCTCAAGAACATCAAAGGCATTGAGATCCAGTATCGGCGACACCGTTGTATTTCCACCCTCGATGTAAAGCGTAGTGTTTACATCTGTCACCCGTTTCTGGAGGCTCTCCAGATAGATTAACGAATCAACATCCGCACCAAGTGCCGTATTCATAAATGGAAGATCACCATAGCCGGTTGTATTCCAGGGTGGAATTACAAGCAGCCCCTCTTTTCCCCTGAAAATTGATCCGTCCTGAATAAGTGTATTTCCTTTATCATCCGCAATCCCGATTATTTCAGAGTAAAACCGTGGTGGTGACGTTGTTGTTTTTGATGTCGTATCGCTGCTGTTATCCGCATTCTTCTTTTTAATCGCGACTTTCAGATTCATCAGGTTTTCATTTTGTGGAATAGAGTAAACATTACGCCACATCAGGAAATATCGTGCAGTGTCTTCAGCGGGAGTATCGATGTATCCTGACGGCTTAAGCGACCACAAAACCCGAAGCGTATCAGAACCATCGATTTTGTAATTACCTTTATTAATTGAACCATCTTTAGACCTTAAATAAATTGCTACAAGATCAGTAGTTAAAATCCTGATTGAATCTGTAAACTGAATGTAACCATCTTCTTTTGTCAATTTATAGTGTATATTTTCCTTCAACTTTAAAAACTTCGATCGCTGGGTCTGTTTAATGTTTTCAACAGTTAACGATGATGTATCAGACTCTGTAAGGTATACATTTTCGTCAGATGTGTAGTACATATGGTTACTTGATGCTACTTTATCAGCTTTTACCCATACTTCCAGACTGTCAACCGGTGAAGCAGATGACACGCCGGTTCCGTTTTTTGCATACTTCATCATATACGCAGCGCGGTATCTATTGTCAAGGTAGAAAAATACATTTTCAAGATATTTCGAAACTTTCTCCATACTCGATGATGATGAACCGCTATTGCCCCGGGAGAATGAACGGGTACCGCTTTCAGCATGCTCGGTCGCTGCAATAGTGGTTAACATGAGCGGACCAAGCTTCGCTCTCACCTTAATACCAAACAGCCCCTGTTTGGAATCAATAATACCGGTTAATGAAGTTCCCTTCATGTCAAATCCGGTATATCCGGCTACCACTTCCTGAATAATTTCATCCTCAAGTTCACCGGGTGTAGCTTCTTTATACTCAATCTTGAAGTTGTCGAAATTATCCGAAAAATTGAAATTATCCTCTGAACTTGAGCGGATACTGACATTAATAAGACGCCCGACACTTCCTGTTACGCTGAAGTTATAGTCTTCATCCATCTGAAAGTCGTTGACTCTGCTTGATGATGTACCGGGGGATTTTGTCAACCCGGAAAGAATTGATATTTTCAGCTTCAAATTTCCATCAATTGTCAGACGAGGCGGTTCATTTCCAAGCACCCTCTGTGCCCATGACGGATACTGGACCGGTAACTCCCACTGAAATTTGGCAACACTCTGTTTGTTTTTCTGATTATCACCAGTCAAATTTGATGCAGCGGATCTCTTCCATTCACGGCCAAACGAAAAGTTCCTTCTTTCAGAAAGGAAATCGCTTAATTCCGGATAATGATATTCCCAAAGCGTATATCCGAGAGGGTCGGTTCTTTTAAATGTGATCTGCCGTTTCTCAAAATCGATTTTTGATGTATCGACAAATATTCTGGTCGAAAGATTCATGAGTACCGGATGCGGTGATTTCAGCATTGAGTATTCTTCAACCTCTTCATCAAGAGGATGAAAGCCCTCAATATACGGCTTCTTAACCTGTAAACCCTGACCTGATACAACAGCAATTAATGCAACAAGTATCAACAGTGCAAATTTAAAAACATTGCGTAGGTTCAATGCAGATTACTCCTGTAATTGTAATTGAGCTATGACAAATAACTGTTAACACCGCGTGCATCACCTGTTATCCTGTTTTAGAACCGTTCAGCGATGGTATCATATCTCTTCCAGAATTATTTATTTACAATATCAGAACAGCATCTGAACCCTACCGGATTATGCCTGTTCTGAGGATAATAACTATATCGTTTATCAGTACAATTGCTCTGAGGACCGCTTTCCCAGAATCCACCCTTTACGTAATAAAACTGACGATTCTCGATTGATTTTGTATCAGTCCATTCAGCAAGATTACCCGACATGTCATATACACCAAAAAAGCTTCTGCACTCTGGCCTACTACCCGACACTCTGAATGTCGTATCATGCGTTGAACACGCATACTGTTCGTATGCCTGACCATAAGGGTATCTCCAGCTATATGGTCCCATACATGCGATGGTCCACTCATCTGCTGTACATAACCTTTTCCCTTTTGAAAAGCAAGAATCTGATGCTCCATATTTTGAAACAAACGATTCTGGTCGACCTCCCTTGCGATTCGGCCATTCATATCTGTCAATGCAAAACTGTTGATCTGAAACCCTGACATATTCCATACCATCCGGGCAGTACTTCTCAGATTCGCCCCTGACAATCTCGTAATATTCCGATCTGACATCCATTGCATTGTTACAACTGTCGTATGCTGTAAACTCTATCGTTGATGTAGCCGAAATTGTAACTGGATTTCCGTCATAGACATTCCATTTCGGTGCATCCCTGAACCGCCATTCAATCTGAGCCTTCTTGTCAGACACAAAAACGATCGAGACATCTTCGTGATGACGACCACCTGATGGATCAGTGTACACCCATGGCCTGGTTGTGTCTGATTCACATGGATCAATTTTATGTATCACGGGATCTGTGACTGCAGAGGAATCTGTTTTTGTCGTGTCAGGGACTATTGCAACAGTATCCATTTTTTTAACCTTATCAACAGCTTTTTTAACCGGTTTAACCACTACATCCGTTTTTTTTACCGTATCGGCTGATTGCAGCACAATCGCACCGGTATCATTTACACTATGCGATCCCGTTGTATCAATATTAACAGTCATATCGCTGCTGTCAACAGCAGAAACGATAGTATCACTTTTCGCAACAGATGATCTACCTGTACTCCTGGATTGACTCCAGAAAAAGAGTAGCATGACAATTAACAAAATAAGAAGAATCTCAACAATGATTGTATTCCGGTTACGACCTTTCTTTTCCTTCTTATTTTGCATGCAACACCTTTACTAAATGCAACTATCTGGATTAACCCGTCATTGCACCATACAGTTTCCATGTTCAATGGTAGTCATTACCTTTAGAAAATCCACTGTAGCAGCAACATCGTGAACCCTGAATATTTTTACTCCGGATAAAAATGCACTGGCAATACTTCCAAGTGTACCACACAGCCTGTCTTTAACATCACGACCCGTAATCGCTCCGACAAACCGTTTCCTTGATGTCCCCAATACCACCGGGTAGCCAGTCTTTACAAGAACATCAATAGAGCCAAGAAGTGCAACATTATGCATGGTATTTTTTGCAAAACCGATACCCGGGTCAATCATTATTCTGTCCCGTTTTACACCTGCTGTTTCAAAACTGTTTACTGCTGAAGACAGTTCACTCTTTACATCCGCCACGACGTTTTCATAGGCAGGCTCAATCTGCATCGTCTGTGGATCTTTCCTGCTATGCATCAGTATTACATCAACATCAGCAGATGCGACAAATGCGCTCATTGTTTTATCAAATCTGCCCGAACTGATATCATTAATTATTGTTGCACCCGCCTCAACTGCTGCATCAGCAACAGAAACCCAAGTTGTATCGACACTTACAAGAATATCCGGATTTATCTCCCTGATTTTTTTAATCACCGGAACGACCCGTTCACGCTCTTGTCCGGGACTCACCTCAGCAGCACCTGGTCTGCTTGACGCTCCTCCGATATCAAGGATATCTGCACCTTCTGCAATAAGCTGTTGTGCGTGTTCAAATGCCCTATCAACAGAAAAGTAGCTTCCGCCGTCATAAAACGAATCCGGTGTAGCGTTAATAATACCCATCACGTAAAATGGTTTTTCATCTATCTGCATTATTGCGTTTCTGCTTAAATTATTATTGTAAACAGATATGGACTTTTTCCCGTTTTTGGGGGAAAAAGTCCATTTAATTTAACTTAACTTCACTTACACTGATGGTTTTGAATCACTGGTATCAGTTTTTTCACCATTATCCTGACTATCTTCCTCCCTGACAGCACCATCTGATGGTTCTGGTTCTGCCGGGGGTGTTGACGCATCAGGTGAGGATAATTGCGATTCATTAGCTTTTTCTTCTTCTGCTGCTTTCATTGCTTTTAACTGCTCATCCCGTTTGAGAAGTGAACGGGATTTTTTAGCAGTCACAAGTGGTTCACCCTTAATAACCTTCATGATCTCGTCACGATCAAGCAGTTCATGTTCAAGCAGTGCATTTGCCAGCAAATCAAGTTCCGTACGGTGTGCCTCAAGGATATCGCGACTGCGCTGTAACTGACCTTCAATTAAAGTTCTCATAACAGCATCGATCTCCTCGGCAGTTTTATCAGAGTAGTCCCTGTGACGCGATATTTCACGACCGAGGAAAATCTGCTCATCCTTTTCACCATAGCTTAAAGGACCAAGTTCCGTTGTCATACCATAATCACAGACAAGTTTACGAACAAGATTCGTTGCCTGTTTAATATCACTTGACGCACCAGTAGTCTGATTTTCAAAAATCATCTCCTCGGCAACACGCCCGCCATACATAATACAGATTCTGTCAAGTATATACTGTTTGGTATAACTATGCTTGTCCTCAAACGGCAGCGAGAAAGTAACCCCAAGCGCCCGGCCGCGGGGAATAATCGTTACTTTATGAAGCGGATCCGCTTCTTCACAATAGATATTACATATTGCATGCCCTGCTTCGTGATATGCAGTACTTCTCTTTTCTTTATCGGAAAGCACCATGCTTTTTCTCTCAGCACCCATCATGACACGATCTTTGGCTTCTTCAAAATCAAGCATTGTTACCTGCTCCTGCCCGAATCGTGCCGCCATCAATGCAGCCTCGTTGACAATATTAGCAAGATCAGCACCGACAAACCCCGGTGTACCGCGTGCAATTGTATGCAAATCAACATCTGACGAAAGTGGTGTATTCTTCGTATGAACCCTTAGTATGCCCTCACGTCCCTTGACATCAGGGACATCAACAACTATCTGGCGATCGAAACGTCCGGGACGAAGCAGCGCCGGATCAAGAACATCAGGACGGTTTGTTGCAGCGATAAGTATCACACCGCTGTTAACCTCAAACCCATCCATTTCGACAAGCATCTGGTTAAGTGTCTGCTCCCGCTCATCGTGTCCTCCGCCAAGCCCCGCACCACGCTGACGTCCCACAGCATCAATTTCATCAATGAATATGATACTTGGGGAATTGCGTTTTGCAGTATCAAAAAGATCTCTTACCCGTGATGCACCAACACCAACAAACATTTCAACAAAATCGGAACCGCTCATTGACAAGAACGGAACACCGGCTTCTCCGGCCACACATCGTGCGAGAAGCGTCTTACCGGTTCCCGGCGGGCCAAGAAGCAGTACACCTTTTGGAATCTTTCCACCAAGTTTCTTGAATTTCTTCGGATCTTTCAGAAAGTCAATGATCTCCTGAAGTTCCATCTTGGCTTCTTCAACACCAGCGACATCTGCGAAGGTATTCTGTGGGCGATCCATCGACTGAAGCTTTGCACGGCTTTTACCAAAAGAGAATATTCCTTTTTGCCCTGACTGCATTTGACGAAAAAAGAACAGTAGAAAAAACACAAAAAGAAGCCACGGAAGAAGGTTGATAAGGACATCCCCCCAGGCCATTTTCTCCTGCTCAAAGCTGAATGTAAATCCGCTTTTTTCCCACTCTGCAAGAATTGCGGAATCAACAAATGGAAGTGTTACAAAGAAATTTTTTGATGGTTTTGGATTTCTGACCATTGCCGCATATTTAGATAAAACTGTATCTGTTGTACAAACACCGTGAAGATCTGCGCGATTCAACCCACGCTGGATTACCCGGACCTCTTTAATACCTGCATTGGGATTTGCAAGAAGCTCCTTGAACTGCGTGTACGTTAGTTTTACCTCTTTAGGCATCCCCACTCCTTCCATGGAACGGAGTGCAACAACCACAACAACCGCAATAAGCAGCCACATTAAAAATGTTTTTCCCGGCTCCCTCTTTGGTGGTCCTTTACGCGGATCATTGTCCAGAGCCCTTCTCCGAAGTAGATCTTTGTCATTGTTCTTTTCATTTTTCTCTTCTGACGCCAATTTTCCCTCTAACTTTCTATAGTATCATAACCATTGCTGCGATTCTTCGACTGCAAACTTCATATGCAAACTTCATAAAATACATTATAATATTTGAGCGTGTAACTGAAACGACATTTTTGTTATGCTTTTTGTAGAACCAGTGACTTTTACACGATCTGAAAGCCGCACACCGGGGATCCAGACAACATCGTTTACACTTACCAGAACAAACATCCGCTCCCGATCAATTTTAGAATACCCCTGCGATTCAAGAAACGATAACACTGGTATCTCATTATTACGACCCAACGGGACAAAGCAATCATGAGACCTGACTGTTCTGAGTACAAATGACTCCCTCAGAAATACACTATCGATGTACGCAGTATTTTTATCATCATTCCTGACAAATATATCAGAATGCTGAATAACAATTCGAATATGTCCATTATTTAGTGTCGTTTCACCCTGACATGCGATAGTCTCATTTACCTCTGGAATTCTGAAACCATCTTTCAGGAAGATCAGGCTGGTACGGGCACCGTACATCGACCACCCATTCGTTAGTAACAACCTGCCTGATGTCTCATTGCAATTATTGATTATTTCTGCAATTTTTTTATGTGAACATTGAATTCCACGACCATACAACATTCTCACTAAATACTCAGACACACCTGTTGCGGAAAAACAATTACGGCTAAGTTCAAAGTGAGACTCACTCTCATCAAGGACATATTTTACTCTCCACTGCTGGTACTGTGTCTCAATAATATCCGATATGTCTGCGGCACTTTTTGCAACTGCCACAAGGTGCTCCCTGATTGCGGGATTTAGTGTCTCTAATAATGGCAATACATTGTGACGTATATTATTACGAAGAAACGCCGTATCATTGTTTGTGTAATCGTCACGCCATAAAATTCCATTTTTCTGTAAAAAACAAAGCAGTTCCTTTTTGGTGATTCCAAGCAGCGGTCTGATAACACCGTCGTCTCTAACTTCCTGAACTCCTGCCAATCCACGAATACCACACCCCCTGATTATTCTCATCAACAGTGTTTCAGCCTGATCATCTGCGGTGTGAGCAGTTACGATGTAATCAAAATTGTGGATTTTTTTAAGGTGATGAAAGAAGGCATAGCGTTCCGACCGGCAATACTCCTCGACACCGGAAGAATCAAGTGTGATACCGGAAAGCTTTTTTGAAAAAAACGCTATCGACAATGAATCGGCCATTGATTGTACCAACGTTTCATCCAGATCTGCATCTTTTCCCCTAAGCCCATGATTTATATGTGCAACAGCAATTGATTCAATACGCAGGATATCCCGGTTTCGATGAAGCAGGTGGAGTAGCGCTACCGAATCTGCTCCTCCGGAAACCGCTATCAGAAGTGACAGCTTATTCTTTGGAAGCTTAGTGAAAAAATCTATAAGCGATTGAATAATAAGAATAACCCTGTTATAGAAATCTGTATTTACGATAACTACAAAATATATAATGGATTAGAAAAAATGAAGTTTGGGAAGATTTTTACTTAGTAGCAGCGGAGGGAATTGAACCCCCGACACATGGATTATGATTCCATTGCTCTAACCGACTGAGCTACGCTGCCAAAAGTGATTAAAAAGTACGAAATAACCAGATACTAAGTCAAGTGAAAAAAGTAGAAAATTGTAATTTTTATAAGAATTTCGTTTGCACTCCAAATAATCAGATCTCTTTTTTACTGATCCAGACTCGTACAAGCCTCGCTTCATCGTAAGAAACTTCGCCATTAGTAGCCTCTACAATCGGTTTCAGTGCTGATGTTTCAAGGGTAGTAAACAGTTTCCCGATTAGTTCCTGTTTACTTTTAGCGACAAACGGATCAATCGAGTCGATTTTTTCCTGCTGAATCAGTGATGCAATATGCTCTGTGATTGTTGATGATGCAAGGGCACGATGCGTGGCAATCTCACTAATTGACAGGCCATCCTGAACAAGCATAAGCGTTTCAAGCACGGTTGGTGATACTCCTGCCGTCTTTGGCTTTTTTACTGACACAGTCTTTGTTATCCCTTTATACCGGTCTACTGAATCAGGGAATTCACGAACATACGCAACAATGACAGCAATAAACCGGTCACCATATCGCTCAAGCTTTACATTTCCGACACCGGTTATCCCAAGAAGCTGCGTGCGATTCTGAGGAAATTTGCGAGCCATATCATAAAGCGTACTATCGGCAAAAATGACAAACGGAGGTACATTCGCATCCGTTGCAATCGCACGACGCACGGATCGTAAACGTTCAAACAGGGCACTATCATACAGCGCCTGCTGACTTGCAGTAACCCGTTGCGGCTGCACGACACTACGCCTGACCACGGTTACTTTTTTGCCTTTAAACAATACCTCTTTTGCATCATCGGTCAGAACCAGTACCGGATATTGTCCTTCTGTCTGACGCACAATGCCTTTCATTTTCAGCGCATCAACAATATCATACCAGTCTTTTTTTGATTTGTAGTTTCCGGCTCCGTATGTTTTAAGCTGTTCGTGCCCCTGCGCACGAATCTGTTTTGTATCTGCACCAGTCACAATGTCAACCACATGCACCATACCGAATCGTTCCCCGCTGCGGGCAATTGCACTCAATATGATTTGTGCATCACGGGTTATATCGACAACCTCCCTGTCTGACAAGCAGACATCACATGCTCCGCAGTTTTCTTCCGGAAGAGCCTCTCCGAAATGGGCAAGAATCGATTTCCGTCGGCAGCTCTGTACCGATGCATATGCTGCCATCTTATCAAGTGAACGATACGCCTGTCTTTTTACAAAATCATTTTCTATTCTGTCGATAAAATAGGTCATTTTCGGAATATCACCACGCGAATAGAGCAGTATGCATTTTGCCGCTTCACCATCACGCCCCGCCCGACCACTTTCCTGATAGTAGTTTTCCATTGTTTTAGGAAGATCACCGTGTATAACAAAGCGTACATTTGATTTGTCAATACCCATTCCAAATGCGATTGTCGCAACGATAACATTAACATGATCTTTACTGAATGCATCCTGATTCTGCTCTCTCACCTTGTCATCAAGGCCCGCGTGATACGGGAGCGCTTTTATTCCATTTACACAAAGAAATGATGCAGTTTCTTCAACAGCTGCCCTGGTAGTCCTGTAAACAACGCCCGATTCATCAGGAAAACGCTTTATATGTTCAAGAATCTGCTCATCATCATCCACCTTATCAATTACTTCATAGAAAAGGTTCTTACGGTTAAATGACCCCCTGTGTAAAAACGGGTTCCTTAAACCAATGCGTTTAATAATATCCTGCTGAATAGTGTCTGTAGCCGTTGCGGTAAACGCAGCAACCGGAATATTCGGGAGCAGCTTTACAATTTCAGATAAATTGAGATAATCAGGCCGGAAATCATGCCCCCACTCACAAATACAATGAGCTTCATCAATAGCAACAAAGGTAAATGGGTAGTGTTGAAGCGATGCTTTAAACTGCTCCTGTGCAAAGCGTTCAGGGGAAACATATAAAAGATCGAGCTCCCTGTTTACAAGCTTTGCCTGCACAGCAGCCCGTTCGCGTTCAGATTGTGTACTATTAATAAAAGCTGCCCGAATCCCGTTTTCCACGGCTGCATCAACCTGATCTTTCATAAGCGCAATAAGCGGACTGATCACCATACAGGTCCCATCAAGCACACATGCCGGTAATTGATAGCACAGTGACTTACCACCCCCGGTCGGCATCACCGCAAATACATCTTTTTTCGCAAGAATGGCATCAACAATTGCCTCCTGACCGGGGCGAAATTCATGAAATCCAAAATAACGCTCCATTGCGTTTTTAAGCTGTACCTTACTAATACTCATAGTCTTAACTCAATTGAAAACATGCAACAAATTTGGGTTTTTTAAAATCTAATTAATTGCACCACAAAAAGAAAACATTTTCATGTAGGAAGTGACATGTGACGAGTGACATGTGACATGCGAATCGTGTATCTAAGGATTTACTACATTTATATGAATTATATGTGTAGTACAACGTGGAACCTTATATTTTCAATCAGCATCCCTTAAAAAAACGTTTGTTATATAGGTAAAAAACATCTTTCCGGGAGAAATACAGATGAAAATTCTATTCATTGGCGGTACCGGTAATATCTCAACCTATTGCGTTGAGCAGGCAGTTAACGACGGGCACCAGGTGTATGTTGTCAACAGGGGAAAACGCAACACGAAGCTCCCGCCGCAAGTAACGACACTAACCTGCGATATTCGTAATGAACAGGAAGCCGCAGCGATCCTTGAGGGGATTTACTTTGATGTTGTCGCTGATTTTGTTGCATTTGTCAGGGAACATATCGAAGAGGATTTGCGCCTTTTCAGCGGCAAATGCGGTCAGTTTATTTTTATATCAACAGCAACCGTTTACAATAAACCCCCGACTTCATTTCCTGTAACAGAATCCACCCCTTTAAAAAATCCATACTGGAAATACTCACGCGATAAAATAGTTTGTGAAGAATTACTGATGAATGCGTACCGTGAACAGGGTTTCCCTGTGACCATACTACGTCCATCACATACCTATGGTAAAACCATGATTCCCGGTATTTTCGGACATGGGGACTTCACCGAGATTGCCCGTATTAAAGCAGGAAAGAAAGTAATTGTACAGGGTGATGGTCAGACGCTCTGGACATTGACACATGCGTCTGATTTCGCAAAGGGTTTTGCCGGCTTGTGTGGTAATTTTGCGGCTATCGGCGAGTCGTTTCACATTACATCCGATGAACACCTGACATGGGACCGGATTATGCTGATAAAGGCACAGGCTGTCGGATGCAGTGCAGGTATCATACATATCCCGTCAGATTTCATTCACGCAATTGATAGCGATACAGGAGTTGGTCTTCTTGGAGATAAGCAGTATAATGCAATCTTTGATAACAGCAAACTTAAAAAGTTTGTACCCGGTTTTCAGGCAACGATGCCATTCAGTAAAGGATTACAGGACTGCATTGATTACTTTACACAGGATGAATCCCGCTGCAGGGAAAATGATCTCATATCCAGCCTGATCGACAGAATTATCGCCGCTTATCAGGGGAGGAATGAAGTGTGAAGTGGGAAGTGGGAAGTAAAGAAGAGAGGAAGGAAGGAAGAGAGGATGATAGTATTTCTGTTTCGAGAAATTTTTTGCTTTTACAATCAGATCACCGAAAAAAACAATATTGTCCTCAACCAGGTATCCTCTATAATCCCGGAGGAGGAAAATACAGGTGCAGCTTTCTGAAAAGACTTTTATCACCGGACAGGACAATTTCTTTATTAGTCAATTGCTTGAGCGGATCAAGTTCGCGCCGAAGCACACCAACCCAGATATGGCTACTTGACTTAATAATAACATCCGGTTTATCTGCTGACGTTTCTGTAATTGAACATTTTCCCTTGTCAACAAAAATAGTAAATACCCTGGCAATATCATCAAACTCGAACTGAAACGTGGCCTTTAATCCTTTGGTTGCAACCGGATCAATACTTCTTGCCATCTCGTGCATAAGTATCCACGGATCTCTGTTGGTGAGCTCCATGGCTTCATCAATTGACCCGCCCCTTTTTGAAACGTCTGATGCATAGTGCCAGTAAATATTTGAATACTTTTCGAAATAGTCAATATCGGGAGCAAGCTGTAACGCAGCCTTTTCAGATATCTCTTTACTTATGCATCCGGTTCCTGCGAATTCTGCCCCAGCCTGAAAAAATGCGTGCTCAATATTTTTTATGGTCTTTGGCTTTGTTCCTGCAAATTGCAGAATGTAGGATTCTGTTCTGACCAGTGCACCCCCAAATTTCATTCCGAATCCTTCTGCGTAGGATTCAAGTGTTTTAACCGCACCTGCAGCATGAGATGAAGATTTCAGGCCGCCTATCAGTAATACCGCCATACTTGATGGTTTACATTCAGGATAACGGAGTTTATTCAGTTCAATATTTCTGTTATTAAGGACAATACCCGGAGCAAGAAGCGGAAAAGTCCTTTCGAGAAACATTTTGCAGTAACTGCTTACACCAAACGCATACAGTGGCGTTGCAACTACCATCAGGTCTGCTGTTTTGAAGTGATCAATTATTGACGTCATTGAATCATGCTGAACACATGTTCCCGGAGTATTTGTCCAGCAATGGTAGCATCCAAGGCATGGAGATAACGTTACTTTTGTAAGATCAATATCAATAACGTCAACTAATTCCTCAGCTCCATTAATAAAAAGGTTGAACAGCTTTTCAGAAAACCCGGTCTTTCGCGGGTTTGCACGAAGAAAAAGCAGCTTCTTTTTTCTCATAGACGTCAATTCCACAACTATAAACCTTCCCTCATCGCAAGTGTCAATGTCCCTTTTGCAATGACATTTCTACCTGCAATTGCCTCAACTATATAGGAATGAAATGCCCCAAATGATGTATCTTTAGTTGCGGTCATTCTAAGGGTATCACCGGGGACTGCAGGGTGTGTATATTTCATGTTTGCTGCAGCAAGGAAAAATATCTCCCGTTTTTCTTTACTTTCAGTATCCCCTCTCCTTATTTGTTTTGAAAATCCCCAAAGTAAACCACTGGTCTGTGCGAGTGCATCGGTAACAAGTACACCGGGCATAATTGGCTTTCCCGGAAAGTGACCGGCGAAATACGGCTCGGATTCAAACAGCAACCGTTCAGTAACAATCGTTTTATCAGGCACCATCTTTATCACCTTGTCAACAAAAAGGAATGGGGGACGATGAGGCAGTATTTCACAGATTTCATCAAGAGAGAATTGATAACTCATACAAAGCTCCTTACAGGTGTTCCCAATAAGTATCTTTATCAAGATCCAGAACCTGATCCGACATTATTTTTCTTACCCGGTTTGCAAACTCTGATGCCCGTTCACCATCTTTCGGATGCTGAGCCTCCAGTGCCCTCACTGTAAGTTTTATTGTTTCAGGAGGGAAATAACTGTCAGGAATTTTTGCCATTAACGGATAATCAGTATGTACAATTACCGGTACAACAGGTACATGTGCTTCAATTGACAATCTAAATGCAATGTCCTTGAACTGAAGCATCCGGGAAGAACGTGACCGGCTCCCCTCGGGAAACACCAGTAAATTACTGCCACCGGCAATTATTTCCTTGCAACGGGTCAGAGCGACAGAAAGAGAATCAAGTGATGATGGATTCACACTAATGAAACTTGAGTACTTTACAAGAATTGAAAACAAGGGATTTCGTAAATACAAGGACTTCATGATTACACCGGCATTTCTTAAACGGGCCATAATTATTGGTCCGTCAAGTTGACTTCGGTGATTAGCCACATATATTACCGGTTTATCAAATAACCCTGGTGCAGGTACGGAATCCTCAGCAATTTTGTAAACACCCAGTAACGGCAGATAAATACGCGTTAAAAAAAAGTTGAAATGATTTATAAAACTACCAAAAAGATATCTCCTCAATGGCGGTACAAGCAGTACAGGAGCAGATAGCACTGCAAGTAACAGCAGAAATGCACCTATTCCCATAAAGTAAAATGCATATCCGGCAAAGGGAAATAAATAATGAAAAAAAGACCGTTTCCTGTAAAGCTCTGAAAAATACTCTCTGGTCTTCATGCAAACGGAGATTCTACATCGCTTATACGTGGCAGTTTTTCATCCTTGGCTGACAGTACCGGATTTGTTACCGGCCACTCGATTGCAAGTTCCGGATCATTCCATCGAATACCGCTATCCGATTCCGGAGCGTAAAACCTGTCAACTTTATACTGAACTTCGGTATTTGGAACAAGCGTGCAGAAACCATGAGCAAACCCTGCCGGTACATATAAGATATGGAAATTGGAATCGGTAAGTTCAAACGAACGCCACTGTTTAAATGTGGGTGATGATTTCCTCATATCCACAACGACATCAAGAATTGATCCTTTTGTAACCCTTATGAGCTTTGTCTGAGCATGAGGCGGCTTCTGAAAATGTAACCCTCTCAGGACACCTGCATTAACCGACATTGAGTGGTTATCCTGAATAAATCTGCAGTTAATTCCATTGTTCTCAAATGCACGTTCCGAGTAGGATTCAACAAAAAAACCCCTATGATCCTTGTGAACAACAGGTTTAATTAAAAAAACGCCACTAAGATCTGATGCGATAAATTCCATAATTAATAATCCCTGTTCTTTGTCAAATCAATCAAGTATTTCCCGTACTCATTTTTAGCCATAGGTTTGGCAAGTTCAAGCAGCTGCTCTGATGAGATATTCCCTTGACGATATGAAATTTCCTCAGGTGATGCCACTTTGAAACCCTGACGCGACTGGATTGCTTCTACGAAATTTGATGCCTGCAGCATTGATTCATGTGTTCCTGTGTCAAGCCAGGCAATACCACGTCCAAGAGTAACAACATTAAGTTGATTCTTTTCAAGATAGATCCTGTTCAGATCCGTAATTTCAAGCTCACCACGACTTGACGGTTTAAGATTAATGGCGTAATCAATAACCTCTTTATCGTAAAAATAAAGACCGGTTACCGCAAAGTTTGATTTTGGACTTTTTGGTTTTTCCTCCAGACTCAGCGCTTTTCCATTGGAGTCAATTTCCACAACGCCATACCGTTCCGGGTCTGTCACTCTGTAGGCGAACACTGTTGCACCATCATTTCGGGCAACAGCCATCTTTAAATTGTCAACCAATCCGTGACCCCAGAATATATTATCACCAAGAATTAGCGCACACCGGTCATCACCGATAAACTCTTTACCTATAATAAACGCCTGCGCAAGCCCTTCCGGTTTTGGCTGAATAGCATACGATAGCTGAATACCCCACTGATTACCATTGCCCAGCAGCCGTTTGAACTGTATCTGATCCTCTGGAGTGGTGATAATCAGAATGTCCTTTATGCCAGACAGCATTAATATTGACAATGGATAATAAATCATCGGTTTATCATACACGGGCATCAGTTGTTTACTTACAGCAATTGTTACGGGATAAAGCCGTGTGCCCGACCCTCCGGCCAGAATAATTCCTTTTACCATATATTACCTCTCTGCTGCGCATTAGCGTGCATATCACAATACCAAATGATATATGTTGTGTATACACCGGTTCTTTTTTTTAACTCCATAATATAGTTTCTGTACATGAAGGAATGATGTATTTATAAACTGCAACGATCTCCTGTTACGTTGCACAACTCAGGTAATTTACTATTCTTACGGGTGTCAGATGAACGAATTGCATGCAACGACTGAACGTTTCCTTGAGTATCTTAAAAAGGAAAAAAACTTCTCTGATCATTCAATTAAGGCATACGCAATTGATCTGCGGCAGCTAAGCGACTATTGTACGGAAAAAAAGATCGATCCGGATGTTACGTCTGTTATGAAAAAACCGGTATTACGTGGTTTTATAATGAGATTATCTGCTGATCAGAAAAAATCGCGATCAATTGCCCGGAAAATTGCCTGTTTGAAATCATTTGCCAAATATTGTGTTAAGCAGAAGATACTTGCAGTAAATATGGTAAAAGTGCTTGCCGCGCCAAAACTCGACAAGCCGCTACCCGTTTTTCTAACTAAAAATCAGGCAGAACATCTTCAGCCCAAAGCAGAGAACACGCTGGAATCAACCCGTAATGATACAATCATCGAGTTTTTTTACGGCTGCGGTATACGTCTGAGTGAACTACAGGGGCTCAATCTTAATGATATCAATACACGCAACCTGACAATCAGGGTATTTGGCAAAGGACGCAAGGAGCGAATTGTCCCAATAACCAAAGATGCGATTACTGCGATGGAGCGTTACCGGTCACACTGCAGAAATGCAGGTGAACTAAACCCTGCTCTATTTGTAAACGTACAGGGAGAGCGTTTATCGGTCCGTCAGATATCACGAATTGTAAACAAAAGGCTCTCGGAAGTCAGTCAGCAGAAAAAACGCAGCCCACATGTTTTACGCCACTCATTTGCCACACATCTTCTTGACGAAGGTGCGGATATCCGGGCAGTTAAGGAACTGCTTGGCCATTCATCGTTGAGTACAACACAGATCTATACACACATCTCCAAAGAACACATTTCAAAGGTCTACAAACAGGCTCACCCAAGAGCGATAAGAACAGACACCGATTGAACTTACAGACACCATAATATTACTAATCCAGAGAGAATAATCTGTTTTTCTAAAGTGATGTGACCTGTATACTCCTTGTGGAAAATATGGGAAATCTTACATAAGTATTTGACATGTGCAGCGTTGTATCATGCAACCATTTGACATCAGATAGATAAAACAATTCCAGTTGGTCCCTCCACAGTAAGGAACAATCATGCAAAAACGCATCCCTGGTTCACTTCATGTGATTGCATTTCTGACTATTATACTTATATCTTACCCGAATGCAATTGATTATCCGGATACAATTTATGTTCCTGTTACTTTTTATGATTTCCACTCAGACCGGTCTAATCCCGAATTTGAGGCGCGTCACTTCGGAATGCTTCGTACCGGTATGGTGGCATCAACGCTTGGTCCTGATAATAAACCCGTCCTTGGCCCCAACCCTTATATGAATTACCATATCAAGTACTGGTTTCGTCCATGGGAAACTGCAGCAAAGGGTGATTTTACGATCCCCGATTATTCCCCCAAGGCAGGATTTAAAGAGGGATTTTACGGAGGAGAAAACTGGAAACAGGAGTATCAGCAGACGATCAGCTATAACGGCATTAAGACTGTCGGGTACGATACCGCATTTAAAAACATTGTCATACATGATTCACTCCCGTTTCATCATATAGGCAACGGTGTGTACGAATATAGCAATGCAGCGTTTTTTCCACTTGATAACAAGGGGTTCGGTAATGAGTGGAACCATGAAAAAGGTAACTCAGGTCAGTCGTTAAATGTCGATCACAACTACTCATTTACCATGGAGCTTCACTACAAATTTGTAAAGACACCCGGTATGAGATTCTCGTTTAGCGGTGATGACGACGTGTGGGTGTATTTAGACAAGCAGCTTCAGATTGACCTTGGTGGAATTCATGAGGAACAGCATCAGTCATTCAATCTGGATAATATTTCTGGATTACAAAACGGGAAATCATATGAACTTGACTTTTTCTATGCAGAACGTCACAGTGCAGAATCACATATAAAAATCACCACGAACATAATTTTCTCACAATCAAATCTGCATATCTATAAAAAGCCCGGAACACCAAACAGTGGCGGCAACAACGCATTGCGTGGCAGCGATACAATTCCGGCCAACAATGCGGTTACCTATTACGGCCATGTATTTGACAGTTTGGGAGTGTGGCAACCGCATTTTGACAAACTGATCAAATGGAGTATTGACAATCAGGCATCAGCAACAATCAGTAATGCATCAGGAGAGAGTGTCACCATTACACTTCATCAGCAGAATACTCCGGTAACGCTTGTCGGAACATTCAAAGATCCAACGAATCCGGCAATACCAGAAAGCAGGATACAAACAGTAATCTACCCGCGCCAGCCGGCTGCACCAAAAGCGTACACACTAAAGCTCTATGGAAAAGATGGTCCACCAGATCTGAACGGGAATACACCTCTGGGGGAATCTGTTACGGTAACTGCAGGTGCGCAACTGCCGGTATGGGGACATCTGTTTGATTCAAGTGGAATGTGGCTCAGGGATTTTGACCAATATATCAAGTGGCGTTTTCTGGATAACAGCCAGGGAAAATCACTTGACAAGACTACCGGGGCGCAGACAACAGCAACATTGACAAAATCGGGATCGACCGTAGTACTTGTTGCCACATTTAATGATCCGCAAGTATTGTCCCGTCAACCATCAGAAGCACATTTAGCGATCAACATACTGCCTGATGCTCCGAAAAGGCTTGAGATCGTTGAGGGTTCTGTTCCAAAAAAGTTCAACGGTGATGACAGATTTATTGAAACGGTCTTTGGCAGAGATATTACAACAAAGAATGTATATGCAATATTAAGAGACAAATATGACAATTATATCGGTCCAGCTGATAATACATCATGGAGATCTGAAAACCCGTTTGCTTTTGTTGTAAATCCGACCAGTGGAAAATTCACGGTAATTTCAAGAGCTGCAGGCTCAAACAGTGATTCAGCATATATTGTTGCATCATACGGTCAGCTTATCGACTCGCTGAAGGTTGTCAATGAGGGAGTAGCATCCATTGTTGCCATCCCCAACAAGTTCACTCCCGGCACCCCTATTCCATCCCTTATTCCCGGCACCCATATCGCGATAAATTCTCTCTATTTACCGGGAAACAGTGATCCAAAAACAGGTACGGTTATTCTGATAGAAACACCCAATGCACTTACTCCATTGGTATCAGGTGGAAACATGTATGCAAAAATGGTCATTTATGATGCCGTTGGAAACATTGTACGGTCCAATCTTCAGCCAAAAATCGGCTCCAATTCCCGTATCTACGGCATTGTCTGGGACGGAAAAAACATGAATGGCCGTAATGTGGCATCAGGAACCTATCTTGTTGATGTCTATGCGAAAATGGTTAACGGAAAATCTTTTAATGAAAAAACCAAGGTTGGTGTGACAAGAGGAGAATAGAGTCCTTAGCCTCACCCCTCGGCCCCCTCTCCATTAGGAAATGGAGAGGGGGGGATACATTGTCTCTTCCTCTCTTTGTGCCAAAATGAGAGCAGACGCGTAATCGGCACAGTTGCAACATATCAACAATAAGTAATGACATTGAGAGAGAAACCCGGGTATCGATGGCAATAACAACCACGATGACACTTTTACTTACACGGATATTCTGAAACTCATATTGCGATACTTCAATTTGTCGTTTCGGTACTTCAAGTTCTTAATCACATTTACAGCCAATGCACGTGCACAAGTCACTGTATTTAGCATAGGCTACAGCAGAAATCAAATTTTTCTTGCATTGTATGAAATAATGATATACATTTTGTACATGTTCATTTGTACATGTTTATTTGTACATACAATAAGCAAGGCACCCAACTATGGAGTTTTTTAAGAATGGATTAGCAAAGGGCAGTTTTCTGCTTAGCCGTTTGCGTCCTGATTTGTTGTTGACGATATCTTATATCTGAATCAGGTTATAGAACATTGTTCGATTCCGCTTTACATATAGTTTTTAACCAATATGCACAGTCGATCCTGGAGATTGTCATTGGAACAGAAAGGATTAATGTATGAATGAACCCCAAAGTAATAATGACTCCTGGAGGAAAATCTGGGTCGCAAAAATTGCTCATCAATTAGCATCCGATACTTTTGCGCTTGACCAGATCAATTATCACACAAAAATTATCAACGAGTTTCTACTTGCGTATCCGGGTAGTCCCTACCATTCTCAAATCCAAAATTTATCTGAATTCCTGAAGCATCGTGACCCATCTGCAATTACACCACTCGTTTACTTTTATACACACACAGCTCCATCACCACGACATCGTTCTTTTCTTGAAACATTGATACATGATGATCGATCACCGTTACAATCCAATCATCAACAACAAAACAACGATGATCTTTTGTTACAATCGATGCCGAATATCATAAAGCGGACTATTGAGGAATTAAAAATTCGCAATTACAGTAACCGAACTATTGATAACTACACCGACACACTAAAATCGTACCTTACCTGGGTTAATAGAAACGGCCAGAAGCTTGACAACAGGGAACGATTCAGAAAATACCAGCTATACTTAAAGGATGAACGTCACTATAGCGCCCGGACAATAAATCTCTATACCGCCGCAATTCAATTTGTGTATTCCCAGATACTCCAACTAAATGACATCAAAGGTCTTTCGATACGAATGAAAACACCGGATGCGCTTCCAAAGGTATACACGCAGTCTGAAGTGTATGATATTATTCATTCAGCCACCAATATTCGTCACAAGTTAATTCTGATGCTTGCATATGGATGTGGTTTGCGTTTGTCTGAAATACAGCGTATCAGAATGTGCCATATACGTTTTGATACCGGAGTATTACTTGTAGAGTGTGGTAAGGGTAAAAAAGACAGAATAGTTATGCTTGATCCTGTAATACTGGACTGTATGCAAAAGGTAATACAAGAGTACAAAACGACTGATTATTTTTTTGCGAATTCAGAAAACGATGCCTGTCTATCGGTGCGAACACTGGAAAAGGTTTTTGAAATTGCCTGTACCAAAGCAGGTGTACATCGAAGAGGTGGTATCCATACGCTTAGACACAGTTTTGCCACCCACCTTTTGGAGCAGGGAACGGATTTGCGATATATCCAGAAACTTCTGGGTCATGCCAGCAGCAAGACGACAGAGATTTACACACATGTCGCATCCGATAGGATCGCAGCGATACCATCCCCTATTTCGAAGTTATTTCCAAAGAAAAAAACATAGGATATGCTGATACATTTGAGGATAAAGGTTCAACCTTTATCCTCCATTTTCAATTTTCTCACCATCTTGAGTCCAAAGTATGAAACACCCGCAACAACCAACCAACTTCTATGGAACAAAGTGTGAACTTTATATATATTAAAAAGGTAGGTTCATCAAATAGGAGTTGGCTGCCATATTTTTGCACATTAAAAGACAGAAGAGCGCCCGTGAAATATTT
>CAYMGX010000005.1:0-34001 GCA_964390065.1 uncultured Fibrobacter sp.
TATGATGAACGTTTACCGGAGGGAAGTGGATAAGTTTCATCAATTGTTGTTTGGGATTGTTTCACAAATGTCAGGTCGGTAACAAAATCCTGATCACTGGTTTTCACTCCAACTGGCGACCAGTCCACAACGGCATTTTCCCATAAAAGGACCCGGAAATAGCAGTTCTTCTGGCCTGATGCAATTGCGGATATAATATCCTGTTTGGCTTCGATTCTTAATGATGAATCAGGTGAAAAAGCCGTCCAGGTTTGCGCATTGATACATAAAAAAGATAAAAACAGCAATACTGGTACCTGATAGGTGTATTTGGGTACACATCTGAGATACCCGAATATGTGTTTCGTATCATTGCTTTTTTGTTTGTGCATAGAATTGTCTCCTTAACCTTCCTTAGTACATTGCAAGCTCATAAGATAATGTAAATGATTATTGTACGAAATGCTTTAAAAAAAATTAAAAGTGTACGCATAGTTGCGAATAAAAAACTGCATAACAGACTGTATAATAACATGATAGCATTAGTATGTTATAAAAATATCAAATATATTGCGAACATTATGGTTAAAAAACTCATACTGTCAGCCGTCTTTCGGATAACCATCGGCTTATTTATGATGTGTAATATTCTTTTCTGGAACTTAAACTTCCTGCCGGGTATGAATCAGGATACTTTGCAGATTTTAACACAAAGGGAAGAAGTGCATGTTGTCTGTACACAACATTTTCTTTCTGCCACGCCTGAATTTCTAATGATTCAGTACTATATTATTATTGCAGCAATGAAAATACTGCCTCAGGCAGTTGAAGTAGAACGTTGTTTTTTTTGTAAACTGATCAACAAATGAATTCTTGACAAGTACCACACCATTACTCACCATTTTTCACGACAAGGAGTTCTTGCGATGAAAAAGTCCGGTATGATTTCAAACCCAGTCAGACGTTGTTCCTTACTCTCACTTTTGTGCATTATCATCCTGTCTCCAGTATCACTTAATGCATCAGAATTTTCAGGAAAGACTTTTACATCATCAAACAGACTGATCACGACACTGATTTGTGATCAAAACTTCGTTTGGGCCGGTACCTGTGGTCAGGGGTTGCTGAAAATCGATAAGAAAACCGGTGAAACAGTTCTTTACACATTGGCAGAACCTGATTGTGGTGATTGCTGCATCCGTGCGCTTGATTTTGATAACAACGGAACACTGCTGGTAGGTACCGCACAAGTCGGGATTGTACGTTTCGACGGTTTGAATTGGACACCGCTTAGCGGGCTCCCTGATAAAAATGTTCGTGCAATGACAATTGATAAGCAGGGTAAAATCTGGGTATGGTATCAAACAACCGGGGTTGGCAGTTTCGATGGGACCACCTGGCAACCGTATGTAAACCGATTTGCTGGTATACTGACAAGCAGTAATGATGGTGATATCTGGATGATGAATCTGCCACAGGAGGAAGCATCAAATTGTAATGATGGCTGGATTCATGAGTATGTCAACAGCGGACTTCAAACATCAATTTCTCTGGCACCCGTTTGTGACGAATTAACCTATCCACAATTTCTCTGTGTTGACCAGAAAAAAAATTGCTGGATTGGAACACATGATCAGCTCATAAAAATAAACACTGCATCAGTAACCCGTTACCCCTTCCCGACAGGTAAATCATTAACTGCAATTACCGCTAACGCTGAAAAAATATTTTTTTCGCTAACTGATTATTCCGGTACATGTGATATATACATTCATGATCTGATAAATAGCACTAAAGAGCCTCTGGAACAGAAACTTTTTTCATTTGATTCAGGATATATTACTGCGGAGTGTAACGATCCGGTAAATGGAGGGTTCTGGTGTGCTACCAATGACGGAAAAATAATTACCATCGATGCCAGGAATAATCATTCTGTTCTTACAACGGGTAACTCTGTACTTCCATCAAATTCGATCTCTTCACTTATAATCGATAAATCAGATAAGCTCTGGGTTGGAACCGGTAATGGTATTGCGCTCTATGACAATACGATCTGGACCACCTGGACGTCACCAGCTGATTCCATTCCGGGACTTGATGTAAGTACATTGGCCGTTGACTCTTCCGGAACGCTATGGGCTGGATTTAGTCAACCACTCATTTCGTCTTCTGTCAATTCAGGAATGTCAAGTTTCTATGATGGTCGCTGGCATATTGTAAAACGTGATCATATATCTGTGAAGTCAATTACTTTTGACAATGAGGGAAAACAATGGGTAGTTACCAGCGATGGTGTTTTTCGGAATTACCAGCAGCAGCCTGAACGTGTATTCCAGACATTGTACAGCAGTGATAAAACAATCGCTCTTGGAACGACAGTAAACACAGTTGCATTTGACAAAAATAATACTCCCTGGATTGGTACCAGTCTTGGGTTAAAACGTTTTGAAAACAACACCTGGATCGATGACACTACGATGAATAAATTCCTTCCGCAGAGTGGTATCTCAAGGGATGGTGTAAAGGTCAATGCAATCTGTTTTGTCAATACTACAGCCTGGATTGGAACCAGTTATGGTTTGTTTAAATTCAGTGATGGAACCTGCGTACGCATTGATACTGCCGGTGCAGTTCTTCCGGATCTGAACGTACAATGTATTTATGCTGAAAATTCGGATACTGTATGGATCGGCACGAAAAAAGGACTGGTGCATCTTACTGGTGAAAGTCATATTACCTATACTTCTGATAATTCATCATTATACGATAACGATATCACTGCATGTGTCAAAGCATCAAACGGAGATATCTGGGTTGGGACTCGTCTGGGTGGGCTGACTGTAATTCCAAGGAATGGATCAGGTAATCCAACGTCTGTTATTTCACGGTATACTAAAACTAACAAATCTGTGGATGTTTCCATTCGTAAAAATGCCGGTCAGATCAGTATTATTCTCAATTGTACAAGGTCCGGCCGCGTTGACTTTTCGATTATTTCCCTTGAAGGAAAGCTTGTCAGACATTTTTCAAAAGTATCTGCAGGCAATGAACCTGTGACATTTGTGTGGAGTTTGGTTGGCAAACAAAAAGCTGCGGTCGCAAAGAACATCTATCTTGGTGTTATATCTCTTAATGGTCATGTCATTGATCGCAGGATTATACAATGATAACAGGTATGTATATAGCCGACACTTACAACAATTGCAGCAAAAAAATACCCCGGTAAATACATGGGGTATTTTCAAAGGAGCTAATCTTGATTTTTACTCCTTACCTGCAATTCTAAAGTCAATTTCTATTGAATAGGAACAATTGATAAGTGTCAACATATGTGATAAATTTATGTATATGTATTATTTATCATGTTCCATCCATTAACGTTAATCCACCATCATCTGAAACCGCATCGATTCCTTACCTGCCACTACATGTCCGATATACAAACCACGGCTCAGGTTACCGGTCTTAAGACGGAGTGAATTTGTACCCGCAGACAGTTTAACCGCATCACGATACACCTCACGTCCTGCGAGGGTAAATATGTGGTATGAGAGAGCTCCGGTTAAAGGCGTTGTCCAGTGTATCATCCCGGACCGGTGATCATAAGTAAATCCACTTGGAGATTTCCTGACAAACCGGTGCTGCTTATAAGCGGTATTGTTGAGATTACATTTAGCGACATACGCGGAAGCTTTCCCGCCAGCGGTTAAAAATTCTCCGCCAACGTAGAGGGTATTTGCATTGTCAATTGCCAGAGCTAAAACAACGCTTTCACCCATACCAACTAAATCTCCACCGAAGACACCGCTGCCAAGTGAGCTCCACGAACTTCCATCCCATCGGGCGATATAATTAGCGGGAGTTTCACCCGCAGCATAGAACCCGCCGCCGACGTACAGGTTGTCGCTTTTATCCACTGCCAGAGCAAAAACCCCTGTTGGGCCGTCCAGATCCACAACATGATCAATTCCGCAACCCAGAGCGCTCCATGCATTACCATCCCATTTTGCGATATTATTAGCATGCACCGTACCTGCGGTATCGAATTCACCGCCTGCATACAGATTGCCTTTTTTATCAAACACCAGGGCTGTTACCGGTAAATCATACAGACCATTGATTCCATTTCCAAGGCTGCTCCATGCATTACCATCCCATTTTGCGATGTTGTTCGCTGCAACAGTGCCTGCGCTGTCGAACCGTCCCGCGGCATAGAGGTTGCCGGATTCATCAAAAGTCAACGCATTGATATGGGGTTCTTCGGTAAAGGTTCCTTTTGATTTGCATCTCATTCCATTACCAAGGGAGATCCATTCGCTACCGTTCCAACGGGCAATATTGTTGCCAATCGAATAAACAATGCCATCTTTATCCACAATCTGCTCACGACGGCTATAGAAAAATTCAGCGCTGTCATTGAGTGCATTCCACGTATGGCCATCCCACCGGGCTAGACCATTCGCAGCTGTTTCATTGTTTCCTATGACAGTAAAATTCCCCCAGGCATAGACATTATTCGAACTGTCCACTGCAAGTTTATAGACCAGGCCATCAGTTCCATGACTTCCGAACTTGTTCCATGTGTTTCCGTCCCAGTTGAATATTTTAGAGCGGGAACCGGCATATACTGTACCTGATGCGTCTATATGAAGACAATATACGGGCCAGAGATTGATATTGCTTTCAAGGATACTCCATTCTGTGCCGTTCCATTTAACTATATCGTGCGACGGTATACTACTTGTTGAGAGATCGTTGTTTGCTAAATAGCCAGTCATGTAGACATTTCCTGATTTGTCAATAGATAGGTCACATTTTTTCACGCCGGACTGTACCATATTATCAACACCGTCTCCAAGAGCCGACCAGGTGGTACCGTTCCATTTCGCTACGTGGTTTGCCGGGATGTCGTTGATATTACTGAATATTCCTCCGGCATAGAGGTTGCCGAGGCTGTCTACCGCAACTGCCAGAACAATGCTGTCTGTGCCGGTCCCGAGGCTGCTCCAGGTAGTACCGTCCCATTTGGCAATGTTCTTGGCGGCAATACCACCGATGGAATCGAATTCACCACCTGCGTAAAGGTTGCCGGAACGATCAACGGCCAACGAACTGATACCGGGTTGCGTCCTGCTGTCTTTTACTCCGGATCCGAGGCTGCTCCAGGTAGTACCGTCCCATTTGGCGATACCTTTGGCAGCTACCCCGCCGGCGGTATCAAAACTGCCGGCAACATAGACATTTCCGGATGCATCGGTGACTACGGCAGAAATAGTCTTCGATATGTATGAATTTGTAGTACTGACCCATTTGAGTCCGCTGCCAAGAGAACTCCACTTGCTGCCATTCCATTTGGCTATATTATTAGTAAGTATGCCTCCAGCTGTATCGAAATAACCGCCAACATACAGATTACCTGACTTGTCAATGGAAATGGCGGTGGTACCGCTACTTGCGCCGCTTCCCAGAGCGCTCCACTCGTTACCATCCCATCTGGCGATATCATTAACGAATATTCCACCGGCAGTTCTAATATTTCCCGCGACATAGAAGTTACCTTTTTCGTCGCTGGTCATGGCATAAACGTTTCCATCCACCCCTGACATGCCACCTATGCTCTCCCAGTTAGCGTCCGTGATTGTGGATTGTCCGGATGCCGTATAGATGATTCCGCCCGTGATCATTAAAAAAGAAAGTAACAATCTGATCGTCCTAGTAAACATCGAACACCTCCAGATTAAAGTGATTTAGGCAAGTACTTGGAGAATCTCAGCGAAGTACTATCAGAGAATTTGGTAAATATTATTTTTTTTACTTCCAACATCCATGCTGATATGTAGTCTCAGCCTGACGATAAATAATTACTCAGGATTTACCGGTGGTTCCGGATGATTGTCTGATAGTTAATAGAATTATTCTTATAAGATTAATATAGTTCATTTATAAGATTGTTACCATTTTTTAAATGAATTTTCTGGGAATAATTGCTATCGGGAGAAATAAAAAAACGACTCATCACCGTTGATTGTAATGGATTTATTTTTAGGTAAATCAGGGATTAATGTTATTTTAATTCTTGTCAACGCTGCAGATCATTCTGTCTACTCCAAAAACGCTTTTACCGCAATCGAGAACTCCTCCTGCGAGATGCGATACTCCTTTTCACGATGCGCAAACTGTTTATCGAACTCCTCAACCGCTGATGGGTCAATGTTGTATATATCTTTTAAAGGATATTTCCAGTTTTTCCCTTTAAACACACCCGGTACAAGTTCTTTTGCCAGTTGACCAAAAGGAAAACGGCCGGATGCATCACTGATATTGAAATCTTTCGAGCTTTTGAACCCGTGTTTGCAATAGTTATGAGGGTGACCAAGGATGATAATTGCCGTATAGTTAAGTGATGCTGCGAGTGCCATCGTGTGACGGATTAGTTGTGTACCTATTCCTTTGTGCTGATACTCCGGTGCAACACAGACAGGTCCGAAACTCAGAGTATCAAGTATTTCATCACCGTCAACCTCTGTTACAAATGTTTTCAGATACATGATATTGCCAACTATTTTTCCATTATCTTCGGCGACAAACGCAAGCTCCTTTACAAAATCAGGATGATCCCGCATTATGTGAACAAGGTAGTGTTCGTCACAGCCGGGAACAAACAGATTCCAGAAGGCATCGCGTGTTAAAATCTCTACAGCACGGTAATCCTGAGTTGTCTCTAATCGTAATGTAATATTCATAACGTAATCTTTCTGTTTAATTGTGATACCTTGATAATAGCGTTTTCAGATATGTCAATAATTGTTATTTCTGAAAGAGTGTATATGAATGTAATTCTTACAGATACCGTCTGATTTTCTTTTTGTAATCGATGCAGGTATGACCAAATCGCTGTTCAAGAAACCGTTCTTCACTTTTAATAATAAGATGATAGATGATTATAGAATATACACTCATCACTGCGACAATACCATTTGCACATCCGGCAATTGATGCAATTGTAAACAGGTTAAATCCGACATACATCGGGTTACGGCTTATTCGATAGATTCCGTTGTTTTTAAACTCGGTAGCTTCGGATGGGAGACCAAGCCGCGTTGATTTTCCGAGGTTGATCATACTGGTTACGGTAAAGATGCTGCCAGCCGCTATACAGAAAATTGAAACATACATAAGTAGTGGGAATGTAATCATTTGTAAATGAATGGTACCAGTCAGGCAGAGGACCAGGAGAATCCATGAGATGTAGCCTGATAGTTTTCCTGAATAAAAAAGGATTGGATTGATTGTTGCGGTTCCGATTATGTTCATTTGTATTTCCTGTTGAAGGTTTTGCAAACGCGTACTTTTAACGGCAATCCTATTACAGAGATAAGATACATTAATGAATTGAGCTAATAAAGTAGTTACTGGATGGGAGGGTATTGAAATATATAGTACCGGAAAGTTTCGGGTTTAGCTTACTGAATTCAAACTATGTTTTCGAAATTCAAACCGATTGTATCGATCCTCAAACTGCCGCAGCACAGATTAAAAAAAATTTATAAAAAATTTCTGGAACCAAAAAGCATTTTCAGGTCACAATACATATGAGTGATCTGAATGTACCATAACGCCTATGTAAATTCAGGCTTTAAGGAAGCCGTGTGTGGCAGATTACCAGCCATTGGTTTCAGGATTTTAAAGCATAGATTATACAAATCTTATAATTTGTACAGAACACGTTGATTAAGACTTTTTACATTGTTTGTTATTCTATTGATTGGATTCTTTTTCAAAAAAGTATGCAAATTCCTTTAAATTAGCTATTTTAATGATTAGCACAATAACAATGATTTCTTTGCTGATAAATCACTGACTTGACGAATAATATAGGTGATATTTTAGAACAGATTATGAAAGGAGTACCCGGAGAATATCGGTTTTTATAGATACTTTTGAGGGAGCGAATTTTATTAACATACTATATACATTGAAGGTTAAAGGGGTATTATGATTAAGTTACGGAGTTTGACGATTCTTTTGAGTGCTGCTTTTGTGCACAGTTTAATTGCAGGACCGGTCACGGAAAGTGGTGCAATGAAACGTTCCGGATCAAAAATTATTGGAACAAAATCGAATTCAGTGGTCCAGGTTGCAGGTCCAAGTCTGTACTGGAGTATCTGGGGTGGAGAAAAGTTTTATAACAGTGGTGCCGTAGCAAAAGTTGTGACAGACTGGAATGCATCACTTATTCGTGCTGCAATTGGAGTGGAAGGTAGTGGTGAGCCAAATGAGAATACTTATCTTCAGAACCCGGATCAGCAACTTACGCTTGCAAAGACTGTCGTTGATGCGGCTATCGCAAATGATATTTATGTAATTGTTGATTGGCACGATCACAATGCGAATAAGAATGTTACTCAGTCCAAAGCGTTTTTCAAAGCAATGGCTGAAAAGTATAAAAACACGCCAAATGTGATCTGGGAGATCTGGAATGAACCGTTGCAGATTGATTGGAGTGTTATCAAAACGTACGCTAATGAAATTATTCCTGTTATCAGAGAATACAGTTCAAATCTTATTGTTATTGGTACACCAACCTGGTCACAGGATGTAGATGTCGCTTCGAAGGATCCTGTTGCTGATGAAAATGTCGCATACGCACTTCACTTCTACTCAGGAACACACAAAGATGCATTACGCGCTAAAGCAGAGACTGCATTGAAAGCTGGCGTAGCGCTTTTTATTACAGAATTTGGAACTACCACATCAGATGGTGGACAAAAAGATGGCACAATCTACACAGAAGAGACAAAAAAATGGCTTGACTGGGCAGATATTAATGGTATCTCCTGGGCAAACTGGTCTCTTGTAAATATGGCAAACATGTCTTCTGCAAGTAAAAAGGAAGCCTCTGCTATACTGAATTCAACGACGACTGCTACAGACGGTAATTGGTCTGATAATAATTTGTCAACATCAGGAAAATGGATTGTGGATCGGCTTCGTTCACGACCAAAAACACAAATCTCAGATTCTGCAATCATTATGACATCGGTTCAGGGAGGTGGTACAGTTACAGCGTCACCATCATCGACTAAAGTAAAAAAAGGTACATCTGTTACCTTTACAGCCACACCATCAACCGGCTATTCATTTAAAGCATGGTCTGGTGCATCAACGTCAACTACAAATCCTCTTACATTGACAATCAATGAGAATACAACACTGACAGCAGTTTTTGCCGCGGAAGCCGGTACAAATATGGTTAAAAGTGGTGATTTCAGTGATGCCACACAGTGGACATCATGGGCGGATAATCTGGCTAATGATGCGACCATTTCTTTTGCAAATGAACAGGTAAGTGTTACTATTAGAAAAGCGGATACAGTGAACTGGAAAATTCAGGTTAAGCAGGAACTTATTCCTCTTGTAGCAGGGGAGACGCTGACCCTTACTTTCGATGCATGGTCATCAGGAGAACGCATTCTGTTTGCTCAACTGTCAAGCGCTACAACGTATCATTTCCAGGGCGGAGAAGAGGTAACGCTGACTGATGCAAAACAAACGTTTACCTTTGATATGACACCTGATTCAACAACTGATGAGGGTATCCTTCAATTCAATTGTGGTAAATCAACGCTGCCGGTGTATATTGACAATGTATCTCTTGTAAAGAAAGTTCCTGTATCAGTAAGTAAAACAGTGTCTGGTATTGTCAATAATGGCAGCATGTTTAACCTTAGCGGTAATAAGATTTTCTGGAATGCAGCATCTGCAAACGCAACTGCATCAATTGTAGCACTGAGCGGAAGAGTATTGCAGAAATCAATTATCGCCAGAGAATGTGATCTGTCTGGTTTACCATCAGGTACCTACTGTTTTATTATCAATGATGGTTTCAAGCAGCAGTCATTTAAATTTACAAGGTAATTGTGGATTGAAACTGTATTGTCTGATAGTTTAGCGAGCTGTCGCGAGGTTATATCAGACGATTCAGGTGATGTACCATTGTGTAAATGAACCTGTTGATATGGTTACTATTACGGACCAGCAACAATAGATTCAAATGTTGCTGGTCCTTTTTTAGTAAAGGTCCGCTTAGCTTAGCCAGTTCTGATCAGTTTTAAGTCTTTTAGCGATGTTTAAAATGTCAATAGCATCTAAAAACAGTATTGACAATATTATCATTATTAAATGTAATAATCATATAAATCAGAGTTTGGACAATTCGCGAATGCCAAGCATAACATTCTTTTCTGCAGTTTGAATTCACGCACCAATCTCCACATCTTGACACTATCCAAAACATCTTCCTGATCCCGCGTACCACCGCATGTTTTCAAACGGCTCTTCGTCTTCCCCCTTAGCGGTTTCAACTGTCTGAGCGTTGTTTCTTTAGGCACAGTAACTGTTGTAAAGTACCTTGTATTCAGCAGAACAGACCTTTGCATACGATAAGCGAGTTTTGAAAGCGCGTTTCGGCGATAAGTAAAGTAGTAATGAAAAAGAGCCCTTTTTTGTCCAGCCTTTTTTTGGCGATTGAAAAAAAGCGTTGGTCAGGGGTTCCCAAGGGGAGTGAAGCGCCCTTTGGTTTACGAAGCGGTAACTAACAATGTCCAAGGGAGAAGATCCGAGTGTCACTCGACGACCTTGTTCCGTTTATACTTCTTCCCTTTGGGAATTAGAAAATTAATTCTACACCATCAATCCCAACCGTCAATCAAACCCGGGGTTATCCACCCCAGTCCCGGACATACTTTTTGTCCGGCAACAAAAAGTATGCAAAAAATGCCTGCCCCGAAGAACGCTGGCAAAAACCCATTTACAATTAGAAAAGACCGCCCGGAAAACTCGCGGACGCTCAGACAGTTCCGGGCTTGAGTCTTTTCTAATTGTAAATGTGCCAGCTAAAGTGGCGCGGGAAGAGTGAAAATGGGTGCTTTTCTTACTTTACCTTTACGGGGAAATCATGTCTGTCACGAGGATCATAAGTAATAAAACCAGTGTGTAAAACATCAAAGGAATTTAAAAAATGTTATGGAATCAACGGCTTTTAGAAAGAACCGGCGGAACTGATTCGCTCTCTTTATTGAATTTGTGTGTAAGAAAAAATTAGATTGCTGAAACAGGAAACGGTCTTTGTTTTTCACCGGTCAAAGTTCGTGGGATTACGCGGTCATTCTTATCTGGATTTGACGGTCAAGATTGCTGGGATCGGGCAGGCATTTTTACTGTTACCCAATTCTTCCATGAAAATGGTTGAAATCAATTGGGCAACTTATATTTATTGAGTATTTTCCATTTAAATATTCGATTAATTCCATTTTGTTTTTTCTATTTATATTACAGTCTGCAATTAAAATATATAAACCATTTATTTTATCTTCTGGAGTTGTAATTGCATCTTTTAAATACAATCCTAATCTTGACAATTTAAATTCAGTGCTTTTTGGGGAATAATCATTCAATAGGCATGTGTAAATACCATTATCAAACTCTACAATTATTGCAACTATCTCTTTATATTTGAAGAAGAAACTTTCATTAAAATAATAACAGAAGGCTCTACTGTTAGTACCCTCATTCTTTAAGAGTAAATCTTGTGCTCCATACACAGTGTACATAATTTGTTTTAAAGAATGATCGTTGTCTGAAGTTTTCAAATGAAACCAAATTATGTTATAATCTGTTTTAAAACTTTTTCCGGAAGCAATAAGCTGATTTTTAGCATCCTTTAATATTTGATAAACTGTGTTAGTTTTTGCTGTTATTGTAATATTTAGGAAATAGCCGTTTTCATCAAGATCCTTATTTAAATCTGAATTGTCCTCGCGGATTTTGTACTCGATTAAATAATTATTATCATCTTTAATATAAAAATCAGCAGTTTTATCGTCAGTTTCTCTGATTTTTATAACATCAAAATTCAAACTTTCCAAACGTCTTTGTAGTAGATGTTCTGCAATATTCATATGTTAATTTCCATTTTATTCATTTCGCTCATTATCGTATAAATATTTATTTCTTACAACTCATATTGTATAAACCACCAGTTTCACTATTTCCACCTATGTTCCATCATCAATCAAGATAAAAACGCACAAAGAAATTCATCCTATACGGAAATACCTGATTATCCGTTCATCTGCATTCGTAAATCCACCATCAAAGTATATCAGAAAAAAAATCCAAAACCGTGCGTTTCTTAATTAAACTACGTCAAGGGTATGGTAGTGTCAAGGGAGTGGGGGTGGAAAGTGTGGAATGGGAAGAAGGAATAAAGGCAATTCCCAACAACCCAATCGAATCCTGACATTCATTTTATCGAATCGCCATTTATGGAATCCCGAATTCATCAGGATGGTGTTGGATGGTGGAGGGCACTATGTGCCCCACCATCTACCCGATAAGGAATAGTACATTGATAATTTACTCAATTATTTGCTCCTTTTACAACTACAACCTAACTGACTAAATGGATAATTTTATAAAAAAGTATTCCGTAAACGTCAAATTCCTTTTTCTGTTGTAACAGTGACTTCTTTGCTGTTACATCAATCCGATCTCGTCATCCATTACACGCATTCAGAAAAAAAATATTTTCTTCAAAATGTGACAGCCGTCACATTTCCAGTTGAGTTCAAAACATATCTTACATATAAGCAATTAATTTTGATCAGGTAGACATATTCCGACGTTTGCGATCCAGGTACACAAATAAAACAATGAACACATCTACACCAAATAGTACTTTAATGAGGAGAATTAAAAATGGCTGCTAAATATTATCAGGTAATCGAATCATCACGCGATCGGATTGTTCTGGAACCCGTATATAACGATAGACTGTTTGTATTTAAAGACGTAAAAAGGCAGTATAAATTTCAACAGCCCGGCGATACAAATGTGCATACTGAACGGGATGTTGAACCAGCATCCAACAGGTGGATCTATCTGTTCGGGAAGTATAAGAACGGTATATGTAAAGTCTATGAAATTCAAACAAACGAAGAAGGTAAATTCGACATGTATCAATTACCTGAAAACGAAAGTGCGTATAGCAGACCATCACCTGCATTTAAGGATGTTGTATGCGTAGATAATCTGGATGGAAAAAACAATCTAATTACTTACTATGTTATGCTCTCCGAAATGAAATTGCCCCATAACCGTTTTTTTGATCCCCAAAATGGATTAATAAAAGATCCGTCTAAACGGGCTGCAAATGTTGATGATCCTGAACAAACACAGGTGGTTGTTTTTGATGACTATGAAGTTTGCAGTGTCACCAACCACTTAAAACTTGCCCGGTTACTTAATCAGGGTTATCAGAACGCTTTAAATGAATTTTATTCATTCCGGTATGATCTGGCTCTGGAGGGTGAATATCCTGAAGATTTGAGAGTGGATACACAAACCGATAGCAATGCTCCACAGTTTATTGACAATCAGAATATGCAGGAAGAACGGTTGAAAAGGTTTGCGGCATCAATTGTGCTGGCACTCATTACAAAAGGACAAAAAAAGGTTGGAACATACCCCAATGGTCAACCAAAATATCTTCCCGAGTATAATGACAAAATCATGTTTTTAGACAGGAATGGCAATTTTTTCAATGACTACATCAGGGGTAAGGTAGAACCTGAACTCAGAGCCCAGATAAAAATCCGGGACAAAGTTTCCCTGTTGAATGAGTTGATGGTCGATACACATTTTAATGAAACACTTAACGATTATTTACTTAATGATGAGCTTGACGATAGCGAAGCCCGTGCACAATACATTACCGAACAATTTGATGAAATAACGGCCCGATTGGATGAGACTGAGGATGGACGGGAAATAATTGGACTCTATTATGAAAAGAATTATCGCTTTTTTGGGAAAAATGACAAAACCATACCCACACTTGTCGAAAAGGCAACAAAAGATTTCAAATCTACAGCATGTGCTCAAAAAATTGTAAAATCGTGTTTTTCGATTTTTAGTGCACTCGTAAAATTTACAATGGAACATCAGAAATTAAAATTTGCTGAAAAGGAAAAACAGATCGCTGAGCTCTTTGATACGTATGTATTCCTGAAGATCGTAAGAATGGTTGTTGACAGGAAAAAATTGTCTCACCTTCTTCCTGATATAGAATATTTCGAATATAAAATTGATCCGCCTTCCAAAATAGTTTATAATAGACTGGGTGATGTAAAAGATCTGTTCGCCAAATTTTCAGCAGTTTTAAATTTGCTAAATTTTTTGAAAAACTTTATAGAGTATAAGGAAAAAGGAGCTCGGTCAGCATATTTGGCAGCAAAAGATGCAAATTTGATATTATTGTGGGCCACAGAACTGGCGTTGACACCCAATAAAGAGACTCATGAACTGAGTAAAATTGGCAAATTTTTAGATTCACATGGTGTAACAGCAACTCTAGTTAAAAAAGTTAATTACACAACGATAGCAATTACCGGAACGATTGATGCAGCATTGCATGGTTATGATGCATACAATGCTTTTGTTAATGAAGGAGATGTAGATGCTGGTTTTTTTAAATCGATAGAAGGACTGGGCTCGACATGTCTTGTTGCATCCGGAATGTGTTATCTTACCGGAGCTGGAGCTGGATGGGGAGCAGGTCTTATGTTAGTGGGGACACTGCTTAACGCAACAGGAGGGGCTGGGTATGTACTGATGGACGATACACCACTTTCAGTTTTTCTAAAAGATTGTCCCTGGGGAGTACATAAAAACTATAATCAGGATTACGCAACGCTCAAAAAATCTGTCGAAAGGATTCTTGCAGTAATTTATAATTTTAAACTCAATGCAGCATTTAATCCCGAAAACATAAACGAGTTACACATTGACATACAACCAAAAATAGTTTCCCCCAACATGAAAATAGAATTGTATCTGTCAACGGCTTCAGGCGACCCGATCACTATTGATAGTAATAATTACGAAGTAATTCATAATCCTGTATCAGATCCGATCATCAGATTTACTCGTAAAGGTTTTGTTGGGCTTGGTTTTTTGCATGTTAAAGCAAAGATCGATACCTATGGTGACGGAACATTTATACTGCCGTCACCTGATAAGTACAATGAAACCAAAGTGACAGGATACAAATAATCTGCTATTCATCACCAATATTAAAGGCATTTTTCAATGATAACAATACCAGATCCTATAAAGAAGTATTTTAAAATTATTAATGAGGAGACCTTGGTTATACGCCCAGTATTTTCCAAAATATTAACTTTAAGTGCAGTTGTTTTTGGTCTTCCAATCATGATGTTTCTGATCGTAATTGCAGATGGCTTTGATAAAATTCATATGCCAACGCTTTATTTGGGATTGTTTTTTACTTTAGTTTTTTTCAGTTTCGGCTATTTTATAGCTCTTCCCGGTCTTAGAGGACGAGTAACAATAGACCTTAAAAACCGTATCATACATACAGCATATGGAAGACACCTTGAATTCAAAAACGAGTGTTCTTTTGACAATGCGGCATTTTCCTTCTATCACGATTTTATAGTTTCAGGGGATTCAGCAGTTTCTTTTAACCGTGTTTATTTCCACGACAAAAAGTACAAGAGCGTATATTACGAATTGTCACTTAAAGGTGATACTGTTGAATACGAAATTATGATTGATTTTCTGGAGGAAATTTGTAAACCTGTCAAGAGTGTAAACTTTCAGAATTTGCCGCAACATCGAATAAAGGAAACTTTCAAAACCGGAACACTCACAAAAGTGATACCTGATGAAAAAGAAAAGGACCGGAATAAATTCGATAAGTTGCTTGACTGATTAAATTCTTTACTTAAACAAATGAGAAAATAGAATTATACCCATTTACAATTAAAAAACCGCCCGTTCCGAACTGTTTTATCTATTTTCTGTCAAGACCATACCTCCCAGCCCCCTCTGGTCCTGCGACCTCTTCGATGCGTCGTTCCACAAAGCGAGGGGGTTGAAATGAATGCTACCCTTACTGTACCTATCCGGGAAAATCATGTCTATCATGGTAATCAGACAAATCAAGATTCGGACAATTTGCGAAAGCGGATCACAACATTCTTTTCCGCAGTTTGAATTTACGAACAAATCTTCAGACCTTGACACTGTTAGAAACGTCTCTTCTTCAATCCTGCACACCACTACTGGTTTTCAAACTGCTCTTAACGATCTGGGAGCGATTTCAACTGTTTGAGCGGTGTTTGCGCAAGGTGCAGTGACTCGTGACGCGTAACAAGTCACTGGCATAAACGATCTTTGCATACGATAAGCGAGTTTTGAAAGCGCGTGGATTGGATGAAATTTCCTTTTCAGAATGGGCCCTTCTTTGTCCAGCATTTCTTTGGCCCTAGAAAGAAATAGCTGGTCGGGGGTTTCCAAGGGGGTGATGCGCCCCTTGGTTTACGAAGTGATAAGTAAGATTGGTCAAACGTGTCGTCTCAACGACTATTTTCCCTATGTCTTTTATGCAAAAAAAAATGATTCTTACCATCACCTTCCTTATTGTCTGTAAAACCAGTGGTTATCCACTCCTGTAACTCGGACATACTTTTTGTCCGATAATAAAAAATGACAATTACTATACTAATTTCCCCAATCAGTGAATTCCGCCAAGAGCTTTGATCAGATTTGAAACAACAAAGTAAGTAATTGCAGCGCAGGTTGCCGATAACGGAATAGTCAGTACCCAGGCCATGAGAATTCTGCGGGCTGTAATCCAGCGTACACATTTTGCATGTTGAACAGTTCCTACACCCATTATTGAGCCTGCCATAACATGCGTTGTACTAACTGGTATTCCGGCATGCGATGTCGTTAAAAGTACCGATGCTGCGGCTACGTTGGCACAAAAGCCTTCCATCGGGCCAATTTTGGTTATACTTGTACCCATCGTTTTTACAATACGCCATCCACCACAGAGCGTTCCAAGTGAAATAGCAGTATATGCAGCCAGAACGACCCAATTGTCAATTTTTCCGGTTTCAAAGGAACTGCTGACACCCCCTGTAAAGAGAGCAAGTGCAATAATACCCATCGTTTTCTGTGCATCGTTTGTACCATGCCCGACGCTTGAGCACAGTGATGCAAAGAGCTGCATTTTTTTAAATATTCCGTGAGTTTCCACTGGTTTCTGCTTATGAAATATCCATATTGTAATTGCTGTGACAATCATCGCGCATATAATACCGATAAGAGGAGCCAGAAAAATGAATGCAAATATTTTTCCGACACCTGCCCATTTAACAGTATTCAATCCGGCTGCAGCGATTCCTGAGCCAATCAGTCCGCCGATTAGCGCATGACTGCTTGATGACGGAAGGCCCATGCGCCATGTTATTATCTGCCAGACTACAGCGCCGATAAGCGCGGCAAAAATTAGCGGCAGAGTAACCTGGTCGAATTGGACAACACCTTTACCGATCATTGTAGCGACTGCTGTGCCAAACACGAAATAGCCAATAAAATTAGCTGCTGCAGCCATGCAGACTGCCTGGAATGGTGTCAGTGTTTTTGAAACCACAATTGTAGCGATAGCATTTGCGGCATCGTTGAAACCATTAACAAAATCAAATATAAGTGCAACTACAATAACAATGACAACAAGTGCAAATGATGATATCATGTGTCAACCTATCTTTACTTTTATGTGACGGATTAATTTTCCCACATAGTCAATAGCATCAACTGCGGATTCAAGATGTTCATAAAATTCTTTAAATTTAATTATATGCACAGATGTGTTTTTCTCTGCAAACAGACCTGCCATGCTTGTTCTGAAAAGATCGTCTGCTTCGTTTTCTATATCATGCATTTTAATCATTATATCTTCGCTGTAATTCTTCTTGCGAAGTTGTTTCACAAGTACATCCATATGTTCTGCGATTCTTTCAATAAGTATTGAAAATTCACAGACATTCGGCGGAACCTCTCTGATATTGTAAATGCCGACTTTACGCGAAATACTATTTAGAATATCAAGCGCCCTGTCAATGTTGATAGAAAGCAGATGAATATCCTCCCGATCTATTGGAGTAATAAAGGTCTTGTTCAATTCAGAAAAAATCTGCATTTCGAGCCGATCACCTTTTCTCTCCAGCTCTTTAATCTCTTCAAGACTTGCTTCAATGTCTTTTTCCGACATTGAAGCAATATTGTGAACGAGCTTTTTAAAAACAACAATGGCTTTATTAAGACAAACAACCTGCTGTTCCATGTAATCGAAGAATTTGGTTTCCCGGGGAAGCAGAAGATCTAAAATATTGAGTCCCATTCAGGTAACCCCCTTTATTGTAAGAAGAGTCCTATATGTAAATAGAATGATAAAGGCCGCAGTAGTGTTTGCGGCCCGGATTATTGTCAAGTGCAGGGCACAGATATGGTGTAATGTGGAAATTGAAAGGGAATGCCTGCATAGAGGCATTCCAATTAATAACATTAATAATAAGGTCTGCATTGTTTCATCATAAGGATTGGCTCAGCTGTAGAATCGCTTCCAAGTGGCTGATCAAATTTAAATTCGGTATCCATTGCATACGGTTTATTAGGATCAGTACCATAAACCTGCTTGAAATATGAATGTATTTCCTCCAGTGCATCACCAAGCGCACGCACCTGTTTTGCAGTCAACACTGTAGCCTTTCCTTCAGGCAACTGATTGGAATGGCCCATGTAGACAATAGGTTGACCCGGATAATCATAATGATAAATGAATTGGTCCGTTGTCACACCGCTATCTGGAAGAACCACCGATGCCCCATTGAATTGTACGTTGACATAAAATCCAGGTTCTATCCCTGTTGCGTCGAAAATATTGGTGGTGATTGCAACACCCGTTGCCTCTTCTTCAGGAAATGCCTGATGTGCAAGAAGTGCCATTCCTACTGCGTAGTGATCAATATGACGATAGCTACGTTCTTCAAATGCACGGAAATACCAGACACTTGCCCATACCTTACGAATAGCATTCAGGACATCATTCATATCATCCGGACCACCACTATTTGATGTGTAGAGTCCGGCACCTGTGAAACCGTCAAGGTCCTCAGCGTTGGTGCTTGACCTGAAACGCATTCTTACACCTGGGAAATCAGTGTTAAGTTTATTGGTAAGCATTTTAGTAAAGTCAGCATCCACAGGAGCTTTCTCCATTTGTTTCCGTAATTTTTTTAGCTTGTCATCACGGACAGCAGGATTGTCCTGAAAGGAAGGATCTTCAAGCAGTTCTTTTACCTGTAAATCAAAACCGTTCTGTTTCATAAACTGCATATAATAATAGATTGGTATCCCGAAAGCTTTGGGATAGGTAACTTTCTCCGGATCCATTTTTGGAAAAGCCGAGAAGTGGCTTGTTTTACCGCCAAAAGCAGGAAGAGCGGCTTTAAGAGCCTGGGCAAGTGTTTTATCAGACAGATCAAGAATATCTTCAATATCGCGAAGATCTCTTGTTAATGTGTCCATATTTGGTATTCCAACGTCAGCCGGACCATTTGCTTCCCACCATTCATCTGCTTCTTCTTTTGACACCTCTTTGACGGTATATTCAAACGGTTTCACATCAAGCTCTACCCATTTTCCCTCAAGAGCACGTAGTTCCGGATCATTCCAGGCATTACGAAGTGCCATATTTGGTGTTCCACGATTGTGCGAAAGAACGTTTATATGTGCCAGGGGAGTCTGAAATTCCTGTGTAATGATACCCATGGTCACCGATATGTCGTTCGGAACTGCATCAAGTACAGGTATATCACGAAATGATAAATAGTTACTTTCAAGTTCCTTGGCTTTGATAAAGACCAGTCTTCCGATACTTTTCGTGCAATTAAGCGGCTGGTAGGTTATACCTTTGTAAAGCTCATTGGTGCTGATCAATCTAACCGATGATGGAAGACTTTTTGCTGTATTGGTGATCGCTTCAGAGCTGGGATGAAAAAAGAGTGCGTTACCAAAGAAACATACATTTTGAATCTTTTCATACGCCATCTTTATCATGTCTGCAGAAGCATTGTCGTAAGGTGCAATCTCATATACCCATACATCAGGGCCTTCATAATAGGAGATCGCTCCAAGAACAAAGCGTCTGTCTTTTCTGTAATAGTTATTGTTGAAATCACTTATGTTGGATACAATCTGTTTGCCATTACCGGAAAGCTTCTTTGATGCAAATTCATAATGTATCGGATACTTCTTACTGTCAATGATATACAGCGGGCTATCGTTATCATCAAGATCGATAATCGTCTTGGCAGATGTGGCACCCGGTATGCTCGCATCCATAGGCTGTGATGCAAGTTTTCTAAAATCATCTTTACAGCCTATCGAGGTAACATAAGCCGGAGTAGTGTCTTCAGTGATAATACAATCACCCTCTACGACTGTCGGTATGCCCACTACTGGCGGAGGGTCATCTTCCGGCCCTACGGGTGTTAAATCACATGATACACAAAACATGGATATCGCAACAAGTACAGACAAAATCAGCCATGTCATTCTCTTTGCGTTGGCAGGATGCAGCTGCATTGTAAAAACTCCCCTTTGAAATTTTGATATACTCATTCGTTAACTTACTATTATCCTTAAATCCGCAGTTGAATCGTGATGCTCTGCGCAAGCTATTGTCACATCATCTTGCATTGCAAAAACGCTCACCATACTGCACCGGGTATGCCTGCGCTTTTTGCAAAATAATCTGTAACAAAATCTTGTGCATATCACTCACGCTCAATCGCGAAATTCAGGATTATTGACATTTCCGGTCAATACAATACGTTCCTTCAGGACAAACCCCGTTACCAGTTTCGTCACCAGAGCAGGATATCTCACCTGGAATTGTCAGCATTTTTGTTATGGTACATTCAACAGATCCCTTTGCTTTGGATGCTTCGTCCACAACTACTGCCTGACGTGTGACATAAATACAGGGATATCCGGCGGTACCATATGATTTTAATTTTTCAATCATTGCACCAGGAATAGTCACAGAACCATCATCCTCTGTATCACACAGGATTTCCCCTTTTGTACCACCGTGATAACTGAGATTGATACGAATGTTTATTGTTGAAATACCCGCAACTTTAGGAGGCTCCCACCTGAGTGCAATGTCTTTACCATCAAGCACCATTTCGTCATTGAGAATTTCCAGTGGTGCAATGCATGGGACTTCTAATTTGAATGGCTCGACACCATTGGTTCCGGCAGCAGAAAAGGTAATGATTTCACCCTCATCAGCCGGAGGAAAATCCGGATATGGTGAAGAAATCTGGTAGTCAAAAGCACGATCGCCGGGTTCACTCACATACTCTCTTGGTTCGCCACCTGATTTCATACCGGTCAATGTCATATTACCGACACTATACGCGTTGGGTTCAGGTATACAACTGTCATTCGCCACACACACATTGTCTGATGAACAGTCCTCGCAGTAAGGATTATACTTTTTGTAAAGCCTGAACTGACCTGAAACCATTTCCTCTTTAAAAATATCGACAGGAGGAATCGGACCATCCTTCATCATACCCACAAAATTTGTGTATGCCGGATTGTCAAGCTCAGGATTCTCAGGTATCAGCTGAACACGAAATGTACCAAATGACTCGGCTGTTGGTTTAATCAGAGTATCGCCAGGGTCCTCAGTTCCACCAAGACCCGATGGGCCTTTGGTTTCAAAACATGCAACGCCAACGAGGATCATGGCAAATAAACCTATCGGGATAATTTTTTTTAAAGACACTTTCTGTTGCTCCTTATTTTAATTTCATTTCATAATGAGATAAAAATGCTATCTCGTTATTTTATGGGTTGAGTCCGAAACAGTAAAAACCACCGTAACCACCGCCATTACCGATTGTATAGACACCCGGAACTCCACCACCGCTTGCATCGGTAGAATCAACTCCTGGCAGGCAGCCGGGCATGTCCCACGCAGATATCCAGTTTTTCATTCCCATAAACCCGCCAAATTCCTGTGGCCATGACATTCCTGCACGGGCTGTGGCACTTCCATCACCTTTGGTTGATGTCCAGTCACTACAAGTACAGTCTTTTGTAGTACTATACAGTTTGCCATTAGTACCGGAGCCTGTTATTGTAAGATGGTTATCGACTTTCTTTGACGATGAAGGGTCAGGCATGTGATTTGGAACGCCGTCTTCATTGGGAAAGTCATTTTTAATCGCAATATCTGCATTTGTTGGACGATCATTCAGAAGTTCGCTTATCTTGTTAGCAAACAGTCTTCCCTTACGGTCGTACCACGGTCCCTGACCAATTCTATCTATTGCATCAGCCTGCTTACCGTCAGGACCAACCTTTGCACTCAGAAATGCACGCCATTGTTTTGCACTTGAACCGGGCATACTCTTCTCTGCAATGCATGAACAGATGCTGTCTGCACCAAGAAGCCCTGCCCCCTGTCCGGTTTTGCCAAAACGTAAATCACCACCGAAACCGTTGACGTTTCGGGAGAGATCGCGTAGCGCTTTAACACTGGTCAAAAAGAAACTGAACTTTGCGAGATTCGATGTGTCAAGAGTGATGTTCAGTTCTGTATCATATGATGAAACCGCTACTTTTTTGGAAATGAAATTGGGTGCAGAAACGCTCAATGAATCTACAACCGCCTCCAGTTTAGCCATTCTTGGGCCATTTGAGACCTTCCCGGCAGCAGCAGAATTTGAGAATGAATATTTTCCATCAGATAACTGCATATACCTGAATGTCGAACTGTGTCCTCCGGCCGAAACCCGGATTGTCATCATGTTTGTGGCCATTGAACCGGATGGAATTTTGTACTGATATACTCCGGCAGGTGCGTAACTGCTAAGCTCGCGTTTCAGAAGGTTCCCGGAAATATCGAACATGTCGATACTTACCTGTGATGACTTTACAAGATTCAACTTTATGTTACCATTGTTGAAAGAGATATTTTCGATATTTGAAATTGTTCTATACTTATTTACACTGGTTGCCGTTTTAATTGAATATGCGCCATCAGAGTCGGTAGTATCTGTTAATTTCTGACCCTGTAACGATACAATGGCTCCCTTTATTGGTTTTCCACTGTTACCTGAAACTTTTCCCCATATATTGACATTTTCAGCAGAGACAGCAATGCCAACAAGTAATGTTAGGTATATCCCAATCGTTCTAAGCAAAAAATACCTCCTCTGTAACGTGTGTTTTACTCGAATTTGTACCGGTAACCATATATTATTACCGTGCATTAGCGTCCCCCTCCACTAACATTCCTTCGCTAATATACCCAGAATTGCCGGACCACGATGGTTTTATGTGTACCGTGTGGAAAAGTTGTATTCTCTTTTGAGAACAGTTCTTAACAGATTCAGACTGTCAGTGTTGAATGATTTTTTTGTATTTTGTTGAAATACAATGTTTTAATAGCTGTTGTTGAAATGCGGGCGGTTTGTAACGGTTATAGAGAATGCGGCGTGATTACTCGTGAATCCAGAATCAGGATTGTCCTGTTTGGGTTGATAATGGTCGCTGATGTGTTGATACCCTATGCAGTATAAGGACAGGTCACGACCTGTCCTTACGTATAATAGACACGTTATAATGCGGTTTTTAGTTGATTACACTGTGTAATGCAGTTTATTATGGATTAAGTCCGAAACAGTAAAAACCACCATAACCACCGCCATTACCGATTGTATACACACCTGGAACACCGGCCATACTTGCATCGGTGGAATCGATTCCAGGCTGACAACCGGATGCGTCAAATACCGATATCCAGTTTTTCTGCCCAAACGATCCGCCAAATTCCTGGGGCCATGATAACCCGGAACGAGGTTTGCTTCCATTCTGGCTTCCTGCTGTTGTTGTCCAGTCTTCGCATGTGCAGTCTTTTGTAGTGCTGTATAGTCTGCCTTGAGCATTGGACCCCGTAATAGTCATATGGTTGTCGACCTTCTTTGATGTTGAAGGATCAGGCATGTGATTTGGAACGCCGTCTTCATTAGGTAAATCATTTTTAATCGCAATATCTGCATTTAGTGGACGATCATTCAGAAGTTCGCTTGTGTTGTTGGCCAGTAACCGCCCTTTGCGGTCGTACCACGGCCCTTTACCGATTCTATCAATAGCATCCACCTGCTTGCCATCAGGACCTGCTTTGGCACTCAGAAATGCGCGCCATTCTTTTGCCCTTGCTCCAGGCATACTCATCTCAGCAATACATGAACAGATGCTGTCTGCACCAAGTAGCCCTGCACCCTGTCCGGTTTTGCCCATACGGAAATCACCGCCAAACCCTTTAACATTGCCGGACAAATCGCGCATCGCTTTAAGACTTGTCACAAAAAAACTGAATTTCGGGAGATTCGATGTGTCAAGAGTAATGTTTAATTCTGTATCATATGATGAAACCGCTACCTTTTTGGAAGAGAAATTGGGTGCAGAAACGCTCAATGAATCTACAACCGCCTCCAGTTTAGCCATTCTTGGGCCATTTGAGACCTTCCCGGCAGCAGCAGAATTTGAGAATGAATATTTTCCATCAGATAACTGCATATACCTGAATGTCGAACTGTGTCCTCCGGCCGAAACCCGGATTGTCATCATGTTTGTGGCCATTGAACCGGATGGAATTTTGTACTGATATACTCCGGCAGGTGCGTAACTGCTAAGCTCGCGTTTCAGAAGGTTCCCGGAAATATCGAACATGTCGATACTTACCTGTGCTGGCTTTACAAGATTCAACTTTATGTTACCATTATTAAAAGAGACATTTTCAATATTTGGAACTTTTGTGAACGTGTTCAGACTTGTGTTACCTGCTTTTAATGAATAGGCACCGTCAGAGTCTGTAGTATCAGATAACTTTTGACCCTGCAATGTGACAACAGCACCTTTTACCGGTTTACCGCTATTACTTGAAACGGTTCCCCATAAATTGACATTTTCGGCAGAAACCGCAATACCGGCAAGACATGTAAGACATAACCCTATGGTTTTAAGCAAAAGTACCTCCTGTGTACAATGGTTTATTTATTCGAATTTATATCTGTAAAAAAGTGTCAGCACACCCTCGCCAACATACTATCGCTAATATACCCGCAATTGTCGAACCGTGATGTATTTATGTGTACCATATGGGAAACTCATGTTCTCTTTTGAGAACAGTCTTTAAAGATTAAGGTGGCGGATAATTAAATCCTGATTGTGTCATGGATGTTGATTAAATGGTAGTACTGACAAGTCTTGATTTTCAAAAACAAACAACTGTAGTGAGATGCAGTTAAAAGCCCGACAAAAAAGCAGGGACAAGTCACGACCTGTCCCTGCGTATAAAAGGCATGTTACAATGCGTTTCCTATTTAATTATACCAGGTATCGCAGCTTATTATGGATTGAGTCCGAAACAGTAAAAACCACCATACCCGCCGCCATTACCGATTGTATAGACTCCCTTAACACCGTCCAGACTGGCCTCAGTGGAATCAATTCCTGGTTCGCAACCTTTTGTATCATATACTGAAATCCAGTTTTTCTCACCCATGCTACCACCAAATTCCTGTGGCCATGACAGCCCTCCACGTGCAGTAACACCGCCTTTTCCTGTTTCTGTACCCCATGATGAACCGGCACTTCTTCCAGTCTTAGATGTCCAGTCAGTGCAAGTGCAGTCTTCTGTTGTACTGTAAAGTTTGCCCTGTTTATTGGAACCTGTAACGGTAAGATGGTTATCGACTTTCTTTGACGATGAAGGGTCGGGCATGTGATTTGGAACACCGTCTTCATTAGGAAAATCATTTTTAATCGCGATATCAGCATTTATTGGACGATCGTTCAGAAGTTCGCTAATGTTGTTGGCAAACAGCCTTCCCTTACGATCGAACCACGGTCCCTGACCAATTCTATCAATTGCATCAACCTGCTTACCCTCAGGACCTGCCTTTGCACTCAAAAATGCGCGCCATTCTTTTGCACTTGCGCCGGGCATACTCCTCTCTGCGATGCATGAACAGATGCTGTCTGCACCAAGAAGGCCGGCGCCCTGGCCTGTTTTGCCAAAACGTAAATCACCACCGAAACCATGGACACTGCCGGACAGATCCCGCATTGCTTTAAGACTTGTCAAAAAGAAACTGAACTTTGCGAGTTTTAATGTGTCAAGTGTGATATTCAGTTCTGTATCATATGATGAAACCGCTACTTTTTTCGAAGAAAAATTAGGTGCAGAAACGTTCAATGAATCTACAACTGCCTCAAGTTTAGCCATTCCTGGACCATTTAAGGCTTTCCCGGCTGCAACGGAATTTGTGAACGAATGTTTACCATTGGGTAACTGCATATACCTGAATGTCGAACTGTGTCCTCCGATCGAAACCCGGATTGTCATCATGTTTGTGGCCATTGAACCGGATGAGATTTTGTACTGATATACTCCGGCTGGTGCGTAACTGCTAAGCTCGCGTTTTAAAAGGTTTCCGGATAAATCGAACATGTCGATACTTACCTGTGCAGGTTTTAACAGGTTCAACTTAATACTGCCGTTATTGAACGAAATATTTTCAATAGTTGGAGCTTTTGTAAACGTGTTCAGACTTGTGTTACCTGCTTTTAATGAATAGGCACCATCAGAGTCTGTAGTATCTGATAGCTTTTGACCCTGTAATGTGACAACTGCGCCTTTTACCGGTTTACCGCTATTACTTGAAACGGTTCCCCATAAATTGACATTTTCAGCAGAAACTGCGATACCGGCAATACATAATGCATATAAACCAATCGTTCTAAGCAAAAAGCACCCCCTCTGTGTTTGTTGACTTGCTTATTTAACAAAACAATAAAAACTATGATTGTCTGACTTTTTATTCTACAATATAACAAATTTGCCTTTTCGGGACTGCTTTATATGTATCCAATAAAAAACTTACATTCTCTTTTGAGAATAGTTCCAGTAGGCGCCTTCGGTAAAGTACACCTTGATTTACCTGACAGCCAGGATTAACTAACGCTTGATTTCAATGACTGTAACAAATGTATTTGGAATGTTATGATATGTGCGTTATTTTATGGAGTCCCGGAATGTTGATCTATGCATACGATTAAACAACTCACTGTCAGATAGCAATGATGTTGTTGTTAAGGAGGAAAGAGAGTGTCGATAGTAACGGTTGTGCTTATTGCGATAGCACTTTCAATGGATGCTTTTGCGGTTTCAATCTCCAGTGGAGTTACGATTTGCAAAATGCATTTACGGCATGCACTTAGAATCGCAGCTTTTTTTGGGGGATTTCAGGCATTGATGCCGGTTGCGGGGTGGAGTCTCGGTCGGCTTGCAGCTGATTTTATAACAGCGATTGATCATTGGGTGGCATTTGCTTTACTTAGTGTCATTGGCGGGAAAATGCTGTGGGAGGCAATGTTTGACAAAAAGGATGATAATGAACGGAGTGATCCTCTGAATATCTATATTCTTTTGACGCTTGCGTTTGCTACAAGTATTGATGCTGCAGCGGTTGGAATCAGTCTCTCGTTTCTTAAAGTTGACATTATAGAACCATCCATTATTATAGGTATTATTACGTTTTTCATCTCTCTTGCCGGTGTGTTTATCGGGTGTAAATTCGGTGATAAATTCGGCAGTAAAGTGGAAATAGCCGGCGGCCTTGTATTGATTGGTATCGGGATAAAGATTGTTATCGAGCATCTGTTTTTTAGTCAGCGCGGGATTTAGCATTGTTATAAGCGGCAGTTATGAGATAACGCTTTTTATGATGAGAATATAAAAAATTACTATATAAAAAAACTCAATAAACAAACGGGATAAAACAAGATGTGTTTTATCCCGTAATGAATTTTTATTTGTTGCTTCTGATACTAAATGTTATTGTATCGAAATAACGATCAGGGCTACTCCACATAAAATCTGTTGCGTATCAATAAGCGGTTCTGTAATGATTTTTGGAACATTAATTGATTTTAAATAAATTGGAATTGACACAAGCAGTGTCCATAATGTTGTTATAAAAAACAGAAGTATTGTGTTTGTATGAAGATAACCAAGATATGATACTATTCCAACAAAAACAGATGCTGCAACAGATATTCCAATAAGAATAAGCCCAGTCATATTTCGACCGAGTATTGCTGCAATGGTACGTACACCTGCAATCTGATCACCCTCAATGTCACGCACATCACAGGATGTGGTATTAATGAATGTTGTCAAACAGAATGCAAAAATTACAACAACAAGATCAAGAGTCGAAGGGGTCATCGTTGTTTCTGTCGATGCTGCTATTGCGAATGGTGTTATTCCCCAAAGTAAACTAACAGAAATATTTTTAAGTATGACAACATCCTTTAGTCTAAGGAATACAAGTTTGTTGTTTTTAAACCAGGGTACCATTGCCACTGAGTAGATTACACCACAAACGATAAGCACTATATGCCACATCGTAAGTAATGAGAAAGAAACAAGCAAAATAAAAGAAATGAAAATCATTGCAATAGGAATTGCAGATAATGATTTTTTTCTCTGGAAATACATTCTTTGTTCAGGACAGTTAATGCTGTCTTCATCATCAGTATAGCGATTTAGAAGATAGATGCTGAATGATATTATAACATATGACAAGATAAGGATAGTATCAGGCTTTGAATCAAAATATAGTAATGCTCCAAACATCTGAAGTCCTGCTGCAAATGCCAACAGAGCTATTGGTGCAAAAATCTTAAGCCATGATTTTAAAAACGCTGTACTCATTAAACCTCCACAATAAGACGGATTATTCAAAGCTGTGTGTGGTGGGATCGTTACAAGCAATATACTAAATTTTTTTTGTCCTGCAGTTTTTTTTTTACAAATGCACGGATATTTGTGTTGACAAAATAATATACGTTGTATAAAATGTTTAAAATCGAATAGTTAGTCAGGTGTTCACATAATGAGATATATTAAAAAAGAATTATTTTATTCTTAGAATGCTCTTTATAAAGTGTAAACGTATGTTTTATTCAATAGTTATAGTACTTTTAACGGTTTTTACAATACCTGCAACAGCCGTTTGAAGCGCTTAAGTTAACTACCTCAACTGCTAAAGTAAGAAAAATCGGGGAAAGGAAAATTACTTTTGCAGTTAATGGATGTGTGTCGAACAGTTATTATTTTTGAAGCGCTTAAACTATCTTTCCCGACTGCTTCCATCTTTTTTTAAAAGTAAACCGGTTGAAAGAAACTCACTTTTGTACAGGTAATAAATCGTGCACCGGATGGTTCAGGTTAAAGCGCTTAAGTTGTTTTTGAAACTGTCCCTTTGTCCGTTTACAAAATATATCAACAAAATCGGTTTTTTTACACGTGATAAGAGGTATCACCATCATGGTCTGTACAAAAAGCAAAATTTTAGGTACATGGGATGTTTACTTTGCATGTAATAATGCACACAGTCTGTTTTTCAAAAAGTAAACATGTTCCCTTAAAGTAAATTATTTTTCTTGGCGGTAGTAATTTTAAAGGCAATAATGCTTGATTTTTTCTTGTTCAGCAAAATATTTGTGCTCTTTACAGGATTTGGCAGATCTGGCATCCTGAGTTTCCTGTCACGTTAAAACCTTTTGTCATCGATTGTGTCCGGTTACGATACCACTGTTGGATTACATCTCATCAAATGAGCACTGGTAAAAACTGAAGCCAGAAACTGAAACCGCTCTTTTTACTGCAAAATCGGCAGAATTGGAAAACAATACTGGCATGAAGTATATAAATGTGTTAAAATCAAAAATCAATCGTTGGTATAATAAACGGTTATCGAGGCGGAAATATTAGTGTACAATTTTGTATTAGAGATAGTTTGCGCATTTCTTATGGCCATGAGCCTGATTTTTATTACAATCGAACTACGGGCCCGGTTTGATAGAAGTTTTCTCATTTTTGGGATTTCCAATATTCTGCTATCGCTTTTCTGCGGTATAGATTTATGGATACAACCTGAATTTCAAACCTTATACTGGACAAAAATTCAACATATAATAGCTGCGTTTATTCCTACTTGTCTGGTCTGGTATCTCCTTTTATTTCTTAATAAGCATCAGGAAAATGTTATAAGAGGAATGTTCTTTTTAAGCATGGTGTTTTCTGTTTTATTTTTTACCGACATTATGCTGAAACCATCAGCAAAAGAAGTAACCGGAACTTTATTGTATTCTGTCACTTTTGTTCCATTAATATTTGCTTCAATTGTGTATATAATATGGCTGCTGATTGTAAATTTCATTCAGAGTAATAAACAGGATCGTAAGGTAATACTATTTCATTTTTTAGGAATAATAGCACTTGCTGCAGGAAGTGTTCTTGACATTATGACAGTAGTCAGAGGAAAACGGATTATTGCAGAAGTCGCAACGTTTGTAGTGCCCGGGTTGTTACTGTTCGGAGTATTTGTTACAATGGTATTTATTGACAGACTTACATCAATTATTAAAGAGCGTGATGTAATGCTCAACAAACTGCAAATCGCATATAAGGAGATGGAGGATGTTCAGTCTCTCAAGGAGCTGGGGCAATCAAGTGCTATCATAACCCATGAAATCAATAACTACACCTTTTTAATTAATGGCTATGTTCAAATGTTAATGAAACAGCTTACGTTAACAGATAAGCAGCATCAAATGATGACTACTGTTTTAGATACAATAAGTAAAATGTCAGAATTCAGCAAAGATATATTGAATTTTTCCAAAGCAAAAATACTGAGTGATAAACGGCCGATCATGATTTCCAACCTGATAATCCAATGTATACAGTCACATTTTGCTGCGGTGCAAAAAACGTTTAATGTTGATGAGCTTGATATGAACGCAACGGTACATGGTGACTGGAATAAAATGGAACACGTTTTTGTGAATTTGTTTAAAAATGCAATCGAAGCAGATGCAACACAAATTGCCATAAAGACAATTCGAAACGATTCTGTGTTACTACTGGTCGTTGAGGATAATGGTGTGGGTTGCAGTATGGAGCAGCTTCCATCTCTTTTTAAATCTTTTTATACTACAAAAAAGGGAAATGGGGGTACCGGACTTGGAATGTGTATCATTCGTTCGATAATTGAGGGACACGGGGGACATATAAACGTATATTCAAAGAATATTCTGGACAATAACACGCATGGCCTTTTCTTTACGCTTGCATTTCCGGTATACGAAGAAGAAGATAAAACAATTGATATCAAGGATCAGGTAATTTTAATCAAGGATAAGCTTGAAAATTTGTCATCAGTTATCAGGGTATTTCAGAATATTATGGTTAATCCGCACGTCGTCCAGTCTGTTGATGAAATAGTTATTAAAAAGAGTGATCTTGAAAACTATGTTATCTTTGGTTCACCCGCTTCAATAAGAAGTTTTCAAAAAAAGATTGATGGTACAGGAAAAATGCACATGCTGACATGCAGTGCAAATGGAACAACCTTTGTAGTTAATGAGAATCTGAAAATGATTCATGTACTATCTGAAAAATATATCGTTGAATCTATGGCATAAAAGCAGGTTTTGATTATAGATTCACATTCGATTATGAATGATATCGAGTTACCTGTTATATGTGTGCAAAACAGTTGTAATGCGTAACAAAAGTATCCGGGAAATTTATACAAAGAAATATCAGCAATACCTCAGCGTAATATCCGCTGCCCATGTTTTTATTTTGTCAATATTACGGAAATCACCCTGAGGACTTTTCACCATCTTTACTATACGACGGGCAAAGAAACCGAGTTTTAAATAATCAACGCCACCGGCAAAAATAGTTGTTTCAATTGGGGTACAGCTGCTAAACGGGGTAAGATATGCAGCGCTTTCCTGAATGGTTTTGTCGGTTTCAGTGCGAAGATTCATACATAGTGCAAAGCATACAACCTTTTTGGTTTTCAATATGGGAAGATAGCTTTTAATAAACGAAAGCATTTCAGGAAGTGGTTTACCCATCCAGATTGCAGAACCGAGAATAATAAGGTCGTAGGATGTGATATCCTTTGCCTTTTTAACAGGGAGGACATCAATGGTGATCTCTTTTTGTTTCAGTTTCATCTCATGTGCAATAATTGTAGCAGTATCTGCAGTTGAACCACTGCGGCTTGCAAACAGAATAAGAACTTTTTTACTCATTGATATATCCTTTATGATTTTGCAAAGATAAGCCTGACTGGCACAGCTTTCGCACAGGTCAGTTTACTACAAATTAATTTACTGCAGGTGTTTATTCAAATTTTAACTCTGAATCCGGATTATCCAATAGAAAATTGTGAATCCTGGTAATCTGTTGTAAGTAATAAATCAGGCAATTGAGGAATTGCCTGATTAAAAAATTGAGCATGAATCCTGATGGTATTCATGCATATGATTATACTTTAGTAACCATCAATGCTTCATTGTTGAATGATCCATTTTGGTTGTTTTTTTGGGAGCTGGCACAGTGGTTTTTGAATCATTCGGAATTGATTCAACTCCCTGACCTTGAGCTTCCAGTTTTTTAATGTATTTATCCGGATCCTTTTTTATATCAGCAATACAGGCTGCACAGCAAACATAAATACGCTTTCCATTAATATCAACAAACTGCGATTTATCGATATCTCCTCCATAAACAGGGCATGTGGTCTGTGGTTGTAGCTGCTTTGCCGGTGCTGACACCTGTTTTTTACTCTTTGAAACATCAGAGGCAGCTGTTTGAGCGAAACTCTGCCCGCTAAGAAGTACTGTTCCAAGTACCACTAATACTGCTGCCAGACGATTAACTTTTAAGATTGTCATAATTTCTCCTTAAAAATGGTTTATAAAATGTATCTGAATTTTTACCATGACCACTTCATGTTGTTTTTCTTTTTATAAAATTTACCTCCGGAGTATCTTTTTTTTCTTGTAGTTTTCTCTCGATCAGTATACTTAACTTTTGTACAAATGGTTATCAGATCTTTGATTAACGTTCAATCTGGCATTATTTATCAGAACTATGCAATATGCTGTCAAGAGAATCGTTTTTCACCATAATTTCCCTCTTTTTCCACAAAAAGAAAATTGCAGGATATACCAGTAATTCCATGACAACCGAAGTGACAACGCCACCAACCATAGGTGCAGCTATACGCTTCATTACATCAGAACCCGCTCCATGACTCCATAAAATCGGCAGCAAGCCTGCAATGATAACACATGCAGTCATAATTTTAGGTCTGACCCGTTTTACTGCACCATGGTCAATTGCTGCTTTAAGTGATGCGATGGTTAGTGTGCCTTTCGCTTTTGCGTCGTTATAGGCATGTTCAAGATACAGTAACATAATCACCCCGGTCTCGGCATCAAGCCCGGCAAGTGCAATAAGTCCAACCCAGACTGCAAGACTCGTGTTGTATCCTAATATGTACAGAATCCAGATTGCACCGACAAGTGAGAATGGTACCGCAAGCAGCACAATCAGTGTTCGTTGAATAGATTTTGTGTTTAAAAAAAGTATCAGGAAAATAATGAACAATGTCATAGGAACAACGACCATCAGGCGCTTGTTCATATGTTCCATATATTCAAATTCACCGCTCCATATAATACTGTATCCGGGCGGCAATGTAACACTGTGCGATACGGCTTCGCGTGCATTTTTGATATAGGTCCCGATATCTATTCCACGGATATCGACAAATACCCACGAATTTGGCCTGCTGTCTTCACTGCGGATAACCATCGGACCGCGGGTGGTTTCTATTGATACCACCTGACTCAGCGGTACCTGCTGACCGTACGGGGTTGACAAAAGAACTTTTCCGATTGCATCAGCATTGTCACGCAGTTCCCGGCTGTACCGCAGATTGACAGAATACCGTTCAAGCCCCTCAACAGTAGTTGTTATTGACATTCCTCCGAGTGCCGTTTGAATAACTTTCTGGATATCGCTGATATTTAAACCATACCTTGCTGCTTCATCGCGATTGATCTTAATGTCAAGATAATTGCCACCGACAGTACGTTCTGCGAAAGCGCTTGCAGTATGAGGAACT
>CAYMGX010000005.1:34101-69731 GCA_964390065.1 uncultured Fibrobacter sp.
CCAAAGACCCGTTCAACTTCAGGAAATGATGCGATAATCTTGTCTGTTTGCTGAAGCAGCTCTCTGGCTTTGGTAATTGATACCCCGGGCATAGTAGTTGGCATATAGAGCAGATCGCCCTCATACAGGGGAGGCATAAACTCTGAACCAAGTTTTTTAAACGGGTAGATGGTTGCTGCTACAACAATAAAAGCAAGAACGATAACCAGCTTGTTATGGTGTAATACCCACTTGACAATAGGGTGATACAGGGCTATCAACATTTTGTTAATCGGATTAGCGTGTTCCGGTCTGATTTTACCGCGAACAAAATATCCCATAAGGACGGGTACAATAGTTACTGCAAGGACAGCTGCAGCAGCCATTGCATACGTTTTTGTAAATGCAAGCGGCTTGAAAAGCCGTCCCTCCTGTGCTTCAAGTGCGAAAACCGGAATAAACGAAACGGTGATCACAAGCAGCGACCAGAATAACGCCGGGCCAACCTCCTTTGATGCATCAAGAATGATATCCCATTGTCCCTTACGTTCAGAAACAGGTTTGAGTGATTCATGTTCAAAATGTTTATGCGCATTTTCAATCATGATTATTGCAGCATCAACCATCGCACCGATAGCAATTGCAATTCCGCCAAGCGACATGATATTCGCATTGACACCCTGCATACGCATGACAATGAATGATAAAAGAATCGCTGTCGGGAGTGTAAAAACTGCTACAAAGGCACTGCGTGCATGAAACAGAAATAAAATGCAGATTAACGCGACAATTGCAATCTCTTCTATTAACTTATGAGACAGATTTACTATTGCTCTGTCAATAAGACCGGAGCGGTCATACACCGGAACAATCGACACACCATCAGGAAGTCCTGATTTGAGCTCGTTCATTCTCGCCTTGACATCAGTAATAACTTTCTTGGCATTCTCCCCATACCGCATTATAATAATTCCACCGGCAACTTCACCTTTACCGTCAAGTTCGGCGACACCCCGACGCATCTCCGGGCCAATACCGACATGTGCAATATCGCCAATCCTGACCGGTATACCGTTACCCATTCCCATTTTGACAGGAATGCTCTTGATATCATCAATAGATTTAATATACCCGAGCCCTCGGATCATGAACTCCATTTCACTGAGCTCAATTACTTCTCCTCCAGCATCAAGGTTGCCGTTTGCTATTGCCATCTCGATGTCCGCAATACCAATGTTATACGCCTGCAGTTTTGCCGGATCAACAGTGACCTGATACTGCTTTACATAACCGCCAATACTTGCAACTTCAGAAACACCTGCGACTGATGATAATCCGTACTTCAGATACCAGTCCTGAATACTTCGCAGTTCTGCAAGTGAGTGTTTGCTTGATGTCAATGCGTATTCATATACCCATCCCACTCCGGATGCATCAGGACCGAGTGTTGGAATTACTCCGGCGGGAAGTCTTTTTTGTGCATAATTCAAATATTCAAGCACTCTGCTTCTCGCCCAGTAAATATCGGTTCCATCATCAAAGATCACATACACAAGTGAATAGCCGAAAAACGAATAACCCCGGACAACCCGTGCACCGGGTACGCTTATCAGTGATGTTGTCAGGGGGTAGGTCACCTGATCCTCAATAATTCTTGGACTCTGACCCTTGTGCTCCGTGTATATAATCACCTGCACATCACTGAGATCCGGAATTGCATCAATAGGTGTTGACAACAGAGAGTATGTTCCGTATCCGATTCCCAGTATTGTCAGGAGAATAACAAGTATTCTGTTATGTATCGACCATTCTATTACTTTTTCAAGCATGATAATGCTCCATTAGATAATTGTCAATTACTGCTTAATTACAAGATTCATTCCGCAATCAGGACACTTTGACGGTTTGTCAGAGATAACCTCCGGATGCATCGGACAGATATAAACTGCTTTCTCCGGTGTTGCGTGTTTCCTGACAAGATTCATCCCGCAGAGAGGACATTTTGATGGTGTATCAGATACAATTTCCGGATGCATCGGGCAATCGTATAAGCCATTCTGCAGTTTCGGTTCTGCAGATGGATTGTCAGTTGAAATAGTTGTCAAGTTGTCAACTGCCATGTGGTTGTCATTCGATCCGGTCTGTGTTGCGTCGGTACTTTGTGATGAACTTGTTGTCAATGTCCTGACCGCCGTACGCAGATTACTTTCCGAATCAATTAAAAATTGTGATGATGTAACAATGGTTGTACCCTCATCAAGACCATCAAGTATCTGCGTATATCCATCAACGGTAATTCCAATTGTAATCTCCTGCGGTTTATAATATCCGTCACCCAATGAAATAATAACAAGCGAGCGTGTACCGGAATGGATTACCGCCTGTTCCGGTACGACAAGGCTCTCGGTTGTATTTTTAGACAAAAGAGTAATATTTGCAAACATCTGGGGTTTCAATGAATAATCGGATGTGTTTGACAGCTCAATTCTTACTTTTGCAGTTCTTGAAACATCATCAAGAATAGGGGCGATGAAGGTAACTTTCCCACTAAATACCTTTGATGGCATTGATGAAATGGTAAGCTGAGCATCCTGCCTTATTTTTACAAAAGGGAGATCATCCTGATAGACATTGGCAATAGCCCAGATTCTGGACAGATCTGCAATTTTGTAAAGCGGCATTCCGGGTTCGATTTTCTGCCCGCTGAATACCATTTTTTCCATGACTATTCCGCTTGAGTTCGAGTATACGGTAATAAACCGTTCCGGTATTCCCTGCTGTTCAAGTCTGGTAAGCTGTTCATCGGTAAGATCCCAGTTTTTAAGGCGTTTCCGTGCACTTACGAGAATATCGGACGCCCCTTGTGCGGCTGCTGATGCAGACGTGAACGAACGTGAATAAGCCAGTGCCTGAAGATATTCCTCCTGTGTAGCGACAAGTTCCTGACTGTAAAGTGTCAGGAGTGGATCACCCTTTTTCACATATTGGCCTGTAAAATCAACATATAGTTTTTCAATGTATCCCATTACTTTGGTCGTTACGATCGAAACGCTCTTCTCATTATTTTCAAGTATCGCACTTGTTCGTACCGATTTGCCCATCATACGCCGGATTACCTGAGTTGTCGTGACACCCATATTTTGCACGACTGCCGGATCGATGCGAATTGCATCCCTGTCATGGTTGTCACCATGCGATGATGCTCCTCCGCTTTCGTCTATAGGTACAAGTTTCATACCGCAGAGCGGACAATCTTTGGGGGTATCGGAAATAATCTGCGGATGCATCGGACAGCTATACATAACAGGCTTTTTTGACTGAGCTGTTTCATCCTTATGTACGGTTCCCATTCTCTTTGAATACATAGAGATTAGCATCCCGGACAGTACTGCGATTATGCATACAAGAATTACTATGATCACTCTTGATTTCATTTTTTATCTCCTGTCTGTCGATTCGCTGAACGGACCTTTAGTGTGTAATCTGTCAATGTCGGCATATGCATTCAGCAGATTCATAATAGCCATTTGATACTCTTTTTTTGTCATTAGAAGCATTTTTTGTGAATCAAGTACCATCAGCAGATCACCCATGCCGTTCTGATACGCATTTATCGCCGCAGTGGTTGTCTGATATGCCTGCGGAAGTGAGACCGTACGGAAGAAGTGCTCCTGCGTTGCATAGCGTTCCACCCGTGATTGTGCATCATAAATTCGTGCCCTAAACATTGATAGCATATTGTTTATTTGCTGCTGCGATTCCCGTAGTTGTGCCTGTAAACGATTCTCCTGGGCCCTGAATTTTCCGATAGACCAGGGTGCAACCGGAATAGTAAACCCAAGCATTAACGACCAGTCGTCACTGGAATTGATCATCTGTTTATACATTCCGCGAACCATGATATCGGGGTAATACTCTTTTTTTGCAACGATTGTTTCTGCCGTGATCATATCCGTTCCGATTTTCATCGCGGTAATATCCGGGATTGACATGTGCGCGGTATCGACACTGGCACTATATGTAATCGGTAATGCCATAGTTGGTATATACGGAATCGTCATCTGAACTGAGGAAGGCAGGAGTGCGCTTATCATTGCCTGAGCTGAAATCCTATTTTGACTGAGTGTAATACTGTCAAGTAAAAGATTTGAATGTTCTGTCTGGGCCCGTAATATTTCTGTCTGATTGCCTAAACCCGATTCATAACGCTTTCGGGCAATAGTAATAATTGTATTTAACAGGTCGCGCGACTGACTGTTGAGTTCAATGTATCTGTCAATAAGATATACGTCATTATACGCCTTTGCGAATTGTAATGCAATCTCCTTTGACAAAACCGTAACCTCGGCCTCACGCATGGATGTCTTATACGATTCGGCTTTTACCATTGACGATAATTTACCGGGAAAGGGAAACATCTGCTGGATTGAATAATCAACTTCCATCTGTTCCTTAAAAATATTCGGAAAAAATCTCACTGGTGATTGGAAAAGTTCAAACCCGAACTGTGGTGGATCAAGAGAGATCATTTTTACCGATTCCTTTGCAATGTCAACTCTGCTCCGGGCGGCTTGAAGACCCGGATTATGTTTAAGAATAGTATCAAGAAGCTGTGTGCGCTGTTTAAAAAATGATACATAGTCGAGACTGTCAACCGCTGATCCTCCAAATGAATACACAACAGCACTTGCAACTATTGTTGCTGCAACTAACGGGGCTAGAAACAATGTGTTCATGTTTTATCTCCATGAATTCAATGGCACTTTTATTTTGTATGAACGTTACAATCAATCAATAAATGACATTTAATTCGCACATGTCAATAAGTTTTGATGTATTTGGCTTTGGAAATCAGGAGTTTTTCAGATTCGGAGTGGAGTCAGCGATGCAGAGCGCACTGAAAGTGACAAAATTACTGTTTTACAAACATTTAAATCCTGAAAAAACGTTGAGTGATTTAATAGATAAACCGGCATTGCATACAAATGTAATGACCTGTTATTTGATGAAACCGTATTTGCCTGATGTTGTGGTAATGCGTTGCAATTGCAGGTGGTGCATGTAACCAGGTAATCCCGTTCGGATTCATCCTGTATTGCACTTTCCCGCGTTATCAGTGATGATGTTGAGATCTGTTCTGTGCAACAGGCATCTGTTTTGGCTGTTTGTGTTTTTTCAGAATCGCAACAATCGCAATTCATCGAACAGGCAGAAACAATACCCGCAATGAATATAATAAACATGATCAGTTTAATAGCGATTGTGTTAAATTGTTTCATGATCCTGAATCCGTTGTTATGCGATCATTTCTAATTAATATACGTTTAATATACGGCTGAAATAAAATAATATTTACTAATATGGTGAACTATTTTTAGTTGCAATCCGGAGGACGGCATTTGTGAATATGTCGAACCGTGTATCTTATAATCTCCTATCTTCAATCAATTTGTTTCTTCCTTTTTAATTTTACTAATGATATCATATGGAATCATTACTACTACAATAATTTTGTAGTAACCATAATTGGAGGTCACTATGGCATATATGGATTGGAAGGATGAATTCAGTGTAGGAATAGATGATATGGATTCACAACATAAACGCTGGATTGAGATTATTAACGAGCTTCATGAGGCAATGAGAAGTGGGCAGACGGCAAAGGTTATGTCATCGGTGTTGAAAAAAATGACCGATTATATCAGCCTGCATTTTAAAACGGAGGAAGCGCTGCTTGAAAAGAATAAATACCCTGGACTTGAAAAACATAAACTAATTCACGAGAGGTATGCGCGTGAGATCAACGGTTTTGTTGATAAATTTACAAATGGTAAAGTTCTGGTGTCGCTTGATATTATGGATTCGCTGAAAGACTGGTTGACAAATCATATTAAGGTGAATGACAAGGAATACGGAGCATTCATTACCCGTAAAAAGTAACTTCTGTATTATCTATGTCAACATTCACTATGTTGCAATACATTATTTCAACAATGTATAGTATAATGATTGTTGATTACAAAGAAGACATGTATGGAGCCAATCAGCTGCGCAACGCAATTTATTACTCCGGCAATTAAATATTTCCCAAAGCCATTGAGTACCGTTTTTAACTGGAAATCCATCAGTTTTCGTTACGTTACAAGTGGTACTTAATTGCTGGAGTGTCAATTCAACCTGCTTCCCACGAACAACCTGACCAAATTTCCCCCTTTAGTTAAAAAACCTTATTTCATACTACTTGCTACCTGCTCCTTGCTACGATTATTTTTTACAACCGGCCTTTAACAAAATAATCCTTTAAAAAGGAACTTGTACTACGATGAGAATTGAACATATCGCTCTGTGGGTTGACGCTCTTGAGACAATACGGTCTTTCTACACTAAGTACTTTGATGCCGTAAGCGGTGAAAAATATGTAAGTACTAAAGGAGGGTTCTCATCATACTTTCTTACATTTCCCGGAAGTGAAACCCGTATTGAACTGATGAACAGGAGTGATATCACTGATGAACCTTCTAAAAGGGGGTTTATGAAAGGGATTGCACATATTGCGTTTTCAGTGGGAAGCAGGGAAATGGTCGATAGTCTGACAGAGCGTTTGCGTGCTGACAAATATTGTATTGAAAGCGAACCCCGGACTACCGGTGATGGGTATTATGAGAGTGTGGTCCTGGATCCGGAGGGAAATTACGTGGAGATATCGATCTGAAAAAAACGTTTGTTCAAAACAAGACGTCGTTTGGTGACGCCATACCCGGGGATGCAAAAACTGTAACGACGTTTTTTAAAATCATACGTAATAAATTGAAATGACCGGCTGAACACAGTAATTGTGGTGTCTGGTAGATCCGTATGTCAGATTGGTCATAAATCAATGAATTGATTATAACGCTATACGTTCAGGATGCCATTCTCAGGATTTTAGCCCAGAGAATATACAACTACGTAGTAACTTAATTGTATAACTATCATAATTTGTTGATATATAATGATTAAAACTAAAAAAAGTCTTCTGGATTATGTTACAAACTGTTCTCAAAAGAGAATGTAACTTTTTAATAGAGGAGATAAAAAAACGTCTTTGTCAGACAATTGTTGGTATATTTCCACTATGATGATAGTATGGGGACGCTAACTTTATTAAAACATATATCTATAAGTGCAGATTTATGGAATTTCATTACAGCGCTTTCGGGGTCAAGATATAATGGCAGATCTGTTTACACATCAGAATTATAGAACCTATTTAAAGGAGTTCTATAATGAGAACAAAGCCCGGTTGAAGAACTTTTCCTATAAGTCTTTTTCACAAAAAGCAGGGATAGCAGCGCCATCGTTTCTTTTCTACGTAATAGAAGGGAAGCGCAACTTGACAAAGGCTACGATTCTGAAGATTTCTCAAGCGATCGGGCATACCCAGGAAGAAGCTGCCTATTTTGAAAACCTTGTTTTTTTCAATCAGGCGTCGTCAATTACTGAAAAAACGGTGTACTATACCAGGCTCCTTGAAATACGCAGGCCTATTGATATTGCAGTGGTCGATAAAGACCGGTATGAGTTTTACAGTGCCTGGTATCATAGTGTTATACGTGAAGTTGTCACAATTTTTGATTTTCAGGATGATTTTGAAAAATTAGGGGCATTCATTATTCCACCCATAAAAGGTACAGAAGCCCGCAAGTCGATTGCACTGCTTGAACGACTGGGTTTTATTGAAAAAGACGAACAGGGGTTATACTATCAGACCCAGAGTTTATTAAGAGTGAGAGTCAGCGGGATTGATTCTTTTGTAATCGAAAAATTTCAGATGGAGATGTTGACTGTTGCAATGAAAGCGTATGATACCGTTCCGGTTTCCGATAGAATGTCGAAATCAGCTACATTTTCGATATCGGAAGAGACTTTTGAGCTGTTTAAAATGAGGGTCAGGGAGTTGTATTCACAACTTCTTGAAATCGCACGAATCGATGATAAACCATCACAAGTCTATCAGGTTACCATGAATCTGTTTCCAATGAGTAAAAAGGCTAAACCTCGTGATGATAACTAACTATAAATATATTCTGTGCTGTTTGCTTACAGTATTAACACTTCTCTCGTGCACCGGGCCGGTAGCTGGCGGCGGGTCTGATACTGAGGTTAGCTCGAGGAAAGTTGCCGGTATTGTTCTTGATAATGCAGGATTACCGGTTGCAAATGCTGTTGTTAAAATCCGTCCGTCGGTTTATTTGATTGATTCATTGAACAGCGAATCGTTTATGGCGTCACATTATGTTCGCAACAATATAACCGGCGCAGATGGTTCTTTTAGCTTTGATAGTATTCTGGTCGATGAATACTTCCTTGACATATCGAAAAACGATTCAATTGGTGCGGTGAACCAGTTCTCTATTAACGAATCAGAACGGGATATCCGGCTTTCGTCAATCAAACTGGAACCTTTCGCTCTGATTGATGGCAATGTCCGTGTGAACGGTATTGACAGTACCGAGTACATTCTTCAGGTGTTTGGTACCGATTATAACAGAAAAGCTGATACCAATGGCTACTTTGCAATGAGATTACCCCGTGGCCGGTATACCATGCACTTTGGTGCCTATGCATCGTGGGACTCTATGAAAACAAAACCTGTGGATCGTTTTGAACTTACGTTTGATGTTTTTGAAAATTATAAATATATGGGTGATTTCTGGTTTAAGTCCCCGCCTAAGGATTCGTGTATTGATTTTTCATGCGACTCTATAATAATGCGTAAGGCCCTGGATGAAATGCGCCTGGATAGCATCAATGTCAGAGCGGTTGCAACGGTAGAGAATAACCGTATTGTCGGGCTTAATCTTCGGGGGCTTCCAATATTTTATCTGTCAAAATATGTTGAATCGTTGACCGAGCTGCGAACACTGGATCTTGGATTGACACATTTATTTGAAGTACCTCCGACAATTGGCATGTTTCAGAAACTTGAGACACTGAAACTTGACAGTAACGGACTCCAGTATCTGCCATCCGGCATTGTATCGTTAAGTGCTCTTAAATCGCTTGATATTAACAGCAATTTTATAAGTGAAATGCCATCGGGTTTTCAAAATATGAAGTTACAATATCTTGATATTTCTAAAAATAAATTCTGTTCGTCCGATTCTGTTTTTACAAATTGGGCGGATATGTATGATCCGGACTGGAGGTATTATCAATTATGTCTGCCGATGTATCCCGTGATCGATAGCAGAATTGAATAATGCAATGACACTCTGTTTTGTTCGGATGCGGATGTCAATAATCAAAAATATTGATAATAATAGTGCTGATACTGGTGTGATGAAAGATTGCTAAAAATCATTTCATGTACCTTTGGCATGTGTTTAGAGTTGTCAAAGGTTTGTTTTAAAGGTTTATCGTAATGTTGCAATGAGTTCAGAAAAGTAAGAGGGTACCAGATGCGTAGTGTAACAGCAGGGCTTGGGATAATGCTCCTGATTGTCGGGATTACAACATCCAATGCAGCAGTTGATTCATCAGCGATTATTTTTGATGATACAAAAATCCATGAGTATCATCTTCATTTTTATTATGAAGACTGGCAGGATAGTCTTGAATATTATAAAGACAACGGTGAGCAGTATATTCCTGCACGGCTTGCGTATGTAAATGGAACCGATAGCGTAATACTTGATAGCATAGGTGTTCGTTACAAAGGGAATTCATCATATTCATTGTCAGGTAATAGTTCCAGAAAACCCTTTAAATTTAAGTTTGATGAATACCGGTCACAAAACTTTTTCAGTGTTGGCAAACTGAATTTCAGTAATGCGATAAAGGATCCGACACAGATGCGTGAAAAACTTGCATATGATATTATTGGGGAGTATATGCCGGCACCACGTGCTGCATTTGCAAAAATCTATATTGATGATTCCATGATCGGGTTGTATACACAGGTTGAGCAGGTTGACAAAAAATTCCTTAAAAGAAAATTTCCTTCCAACAAGTATAATCTGTATAAATCAAGTGATAACGGGGCTCCGCTTAATTATATAACTGCAAATCAGAGTGATTATGAAACCTTTTATGAATTGCAGACAAATGAAAAACAAAATGACTGGTCTGCACTTGTAACGTTACTCGATAAACTAAACAATACCGATTCATCAGAGTTTGTTTCAGTTGTAGGATCTATGCTGGATATTGACAACTGCCTGCAGTATCTTGCCTTTAATATGGTGTTGTCCAACTTTGATAGTTATACAGGTTCAGGCAGAAATTATTATCTTTATGACGACTCTGCATCAGGTGCATTCAAGCTCGTTCCGTGGGATCTTAATTTCGCATTTGGTATATATAGCAACGGATGGAATGTGACAACAGTTGATGCCGCAGTGACAAGTAATTTTGAACAGCGTCCGCTTATGAAAAAGCTCCTTACCAATGATTCGCTGAAACAAGTGTATTTTTCATATATCAGACAGATGATTGACGGGGCTGCAAGTCTCAGTGTAGTTTCAGAGAAAATTGACAAGTATAAAGCGCTGATTGAACCGGTTGTTGCAGTCGATTCCAATAGTCTTACCACCTATGCCCAATTTTTAACTAATGTTGACAATGATATATCGGTTGCGGAAGGACCTGGTAAGGTTACAATTCCGGGATTGCGTTCATTTTTGTCAAAACGAATTGGAAATCTCAATACGCAGCTTGATACCTATCTTCCTGTAAACCAGCAGCGTATCACTGCAAAACACCGCAAGGCAATTGCTGTGCAGGTATCAGGCACCGCGGGTGAAACGGTACTATCGATACGCAATTATATGTCAGGAAATAATCCTGCTATCATATCGGTGTTCAATGCACAAGGTGCAAAAGTGTTTTCGTTCAGTAGTAATGAATCCGGAAATGATGTACACATATTGACAAAACGTATTCCCTGCAGGTTGGCACATGGTTTTTACACAATCAGGGTAAACTCCCGGAGTGAGTGCCACCTGTCACATTTTGTTATCTGGTAAATAATATTGGAATAAAATAGTAATTCTGTATAAATTGTAAGTAAGGATAATTTGAACGCGCGGTCAGTTACGACGATCACGCAAAGACTGTTTAATAGATAAGACACAAGGAGTAAATCGGCGATGCTTGATTTTCTAACAATTCAAACAGCAGCAGGAAGTGGATCAGTAATAAGCATTTTGTATACAGTGCTTTTATCATTCGCATTATCATCATTGGTTGCATTGACATACGAAAAAACATTCAGAGGATTGTCCTACTCGCGAAACTATGTTCAGGCGCTGATTCTCAGTGCTGTTGTTGCAGGGTCACTTATGCAGGCAATTGGTGAGAATCCCATGCGCGGACTTGGAATTTTAGGTGCACTTGCAATTATCCGTTTTCGTACAAACTTCAAGGATCCCCGTGATATCATTTTTCTTTTTGCCGCAGTTGCATCGGGCATTTCCTGCGGAGTTTTCGGTTATGCAATAGCAGTTATCGGAACACTCGGATTCTGTGCTGTGGCATTTCTTTTGTACTACTCTCCATTTGGCCAGGCACGATCCTTTGATGGAATGCTGCGGTTCAATGTCGAAAGTGATTCGGTAACAAGAATATCGCTTGAAAACATTTTAAAAGAAAATTGTGCAAATGTTGCATTGATATCAATCAGGGAAACAGCTCAGGGAACCCGCCTTGACTATGCATACCATATCAAAATGAAGAAAGACAGGGTCAAGGAGGAGTTTGTCAACCAGATACGTGAAATTAAGACTATTCGTGATGTCAATCTGTTACTACAGGAAACAACAGTAGAACTGTAATATAAACTATCTTTAACTATACAGCTGAAAATTTACAATAGGAAAAGACATAATGAATTCTAACGGAAGTATAAAATATTTTTATGCAGCATTGATTGTAGTTGTTGTTTCACTGATTGTGATAACTTTAAGACTGAGAAGTGAAGCAACGCAGTTTACCGGTATTGCAGACGCAAAGGAGATCGTTGTCAATGTGCCGAATGCTGTTGAGATAAGAGATGTCAGAGTTTCTCCCGGACAGATAGTCAATGAAGGCGATACGCTTGCCGCAGTAAGTACTGTGGGATTTAATAATCAGGAGATTGACACAAGAATTGCTGTGCTGGCTCATGAGATAGAAGAGTATAAAACCCGTAAAAATGCATTCTCAAAGCTTTCCGTTTCAGAGCGTCGTCAGCAGAGACTTGAAATTGATGATAAAAAAGCAGCGATTAAGGCTGAATTGCAGGAGCTTGAGTCTCAGTATGAGGTCAATCGATCTCTGTTAACTGATTTAAAGAGCATTAACAAGGAATTGGCAAATGCTGATAATAATTCAGGGACCAAAAAAAATCCGATAGTAGCGAAGATCGAATTTCTCAAAAAGGAACTCAGGAGAATTGAAAATTCATCGGTTATAACAATGTCAAGGGCACGTGATGAATTGTCACTTGATGGTGATCCGTTATCAGAGCAGATTAAACAGCGTGAGGTTGAGCTGATACTATTGCAGGATGCGAAAAAAGAATTTTTTATAACAGCAAAGATCAGTGGCGTTATTGGGTCTGTAGCATATAAAAGTGGTGAAAAGGCAAATGAATTCGATACCATAATGACCCTTCATGCAACAGCACCATCATTTGTAAGAGGGTTTATTCACGAAAATACGTATAGTCAGGTTCATGTCGGACAAAAAGTTCTGGTAACTTCTCAGGATGTAAAAAAAGTAATGGTTAATGGTGAAATTATCGGTGTAGGTTCAAGAATCGTTGAGTATCCGATACGGTTGAGAAAATATCCGGAAATGATCATGTGGGGGAGGGAAGTTCAGGTAAAGATTCCCGAATCCAACAAATTGTTGCTTGGCGAAAGGGTAATGATCACTCCGGTAAAAATGTGAGGCAGTTCGTATAGTTGATATGCCGGATTACACAGAGAAATATGATTACAATGATAAACTCCAAAATTTTTAGGACTTTCAATGAACAATAAAAATATGCTTTTTTTAATTCTGGTATGCGGTGCCGCAGCTTTTGGAAAGAGCTACACCATTGACGGCATAATCAGGACATCTGTTGATGACCGCCGGGTTTCGTTACACGATGAGAAACATGAGTTTATTAAAAATACGTTTCCTGGTATCCCGCTTATAGACAAGATTGAATTAAAAGCTCAGGAAAAAGCGTTTGATTTAAATAATGTTGAGTATTCGCTGAAATTACAGCTACGGGGAATTGGAGAAACAGTTTCATCTGCGCGATACAGAAAAGCAATGATTCAGAAAAGTGTGCACAAATCACAACTGGTTATCGGAAGCACATTATCTGACCGTTATCTGGCTATTATAGACCTGCTTGAGCAGGAGTCGAAGCATAAGCTCTATCAGGAGCTGATGGATGTGTATGACGATAAGATAAAAGTGATGGAAAAGTTGAGCACTGTTGATCCAAAATTTGAAATAATCGATTTGATAAAAGTAGAAAACGATAATCTTAAAGCACTTGCTGCAGATATGGAATGCCGGAAATTTGCAGATCTTGCTTCAAGTAAACTAAAAACCCTGCTCAGCGATCAGGATTTCACAGAAATTGATACAACAGGAATTTTTTCGGTGGATTCACTTTTACTTCTTGTCGAAAGTAAACTTGAAAATAATGCATTTAAGCTTGATGATGATAACGTGCATATCAGGAAATATAAAATTGATCTTGACATCGAGGAAGAACGGTATAAGCTCGAAAAAGCCGAAGCGAGGAAATATCTGAGCCATATCGGTTTTGCTTATGACAATGGTGAACATCTTGATCAGATTGCAAGAAGAAACGATGAGAAAGACTACAATCTTAACGAGGCATTTACACTCGAAGTTGGTATTACGTTTCCTTTTTTAACGACCGGACCACATGCTGTTGTAAAACGTAAATCTGATTATATTAAAGCAAAAGATGAATATGAAACATTTAAGGAAGAGTTGCAGTATTTATTTACAGAAGACATTAATGACCTAAAATATTATATCATTCAATACCGTATATTAAAGGCAAGAGAGCTTGAGGTTGATGCTGAGGCATCACTGAAAAAATACCTTGAATTTAAAGGTGCTGATCCACTTGTTTTATTAACGATCAAAGAGAATATTGTCAAAAATCAATTAAACCGTACTGATGTCATTTATGGTCTTTACAGAAATTATATACATGTGCTGGATATGACCGGGGAGCTTATTAAATGGCCAACGAAGAACTTTCTACTGCAACAATAGAAAAACCGGCTGAATCACAGAGTGGATCTGTTTCAGAAAAAGAGAATAAGCAGCGTGGTGTCAAAGAGTTCTCAACGCCAAGCACACTTGAGCGTTACGAATTGAAGTATACGATTCCATCATTTATGGTGGATCCGATCGTAGACTTTATTAAACCGTATTGCTCCTATGATTCATACTCATTAAAATCGGTTACAACGGATAACTATTATAAGGTAAACAGTCTCTATTTTGACACACCTGAGTTTCTGTTTATTAAAAAGAGGATGGCGAGAGCAGAAAATCGTTTTAATATGAGAATCCGTTCATACGGTGATCATCCGGTTCCCCCATATTTTCTTGAAATAAAGCAAAGGCGGGGTGATACGATTCGAAAATTCAGAGCAAAATGCGAAGATACATTCCTTCAGGAGTTGTCAACTTCTGCATTGAAACCGATGCACTTCAGTACCTCTGAAAAAGAACGTAAAAATCAGGAACTTTTTTTTAACTTGATGCAGACCTATTGTGCAAATCCTGTAGTTCTGGTACAGTATATGCGCAAAGCATTTGTTTCCGATGTGGATGATTATGCCCGGGTGACTTTTGATAAATCGCTCCGCTATATGCCTCAGAATACATTCAATATATTTCCCGTTGAGCAGAGTATGTGCCCCTCTGATTTCCAGACTAATTACGATGATGGGTGCAGTATTATCCTTGAGCTGAAGTGTTATACATCCTATGTGCCCTTATGGATGATTGACCTGGTCAGGAAATTTCAACTTCGCCGAAGAGGATTCTCAAAATATTCAAACTGTTTAAGGCCTGTTTTTGACCGGTATGCAGTAGCAAAAGATATTCACGGGCGCGTTCCGACAATCGAATTTAATTAACATTGAAACTCAACACTACAATACTTTACATAGAAGGAAAATGGCAAATGAGAACTTTAAGAACGTTAGAAAAAAACAAAAACAACACTACTGAATCATCATGGATTGCGGCGCCGGCATTTCCTAAACCTGATGACCTTATCAAGAAAGAGGATAATATCAAGGTAACACTCGAACTGAGTAAAAAAAGTATCGATCTTTTTAAGAAGTATGCAAAGAAAAAAGGGTTCAAGTATCAGAAAATGATTCGTATCCTTGTCGATACATACGCAAACAAAGCATTAAAAGCATAAGAGATCATTTGTTATTCGCTGTTCCTGTGCGGTTTTCCGGCGTATATCGGGGAATTCCCCATAGGAACGCCTTTTGGTCTGCCGTCTATATCATCCCCAACGATTTTAAAACAAACACTCCCAGAAAAAGTGTAACAAGTGAACCGATTGTTGTAAGGAGTACAATATTTGCAGACAGATCGGCATCATTGTTCATATTCTTTGCCATTATGTAACTGCTGACTGCTGTTGGTGATGCAAACAGGATATAAATAACGCCCAGTGATGATCCCTTAAAACCAAGAAAATATGCAGCGGTAGTGAATATCAGTGGTGACACAATAATTTTAATAAATGACGCCACAGAAGCAAGCCGCAGATTACCAATAAATACTGTGAATTTGAAATTGTAGCCAATGTCAAGTAGTGCCAACGGTAATGCAATTGCTGACAGGTAGGTAATTGTTTTTTCAAGAAAGCCGGGCAATCTGAATCCGGTCACAGAAAAGGGGATCGCAAGAATTACGGCAATTATTAAAGGATTCTTCGCGATATCAAAGAGTACCTTTTTTTTCCAGGATAGTGATTTTTCAAGTGATGTTGCAGTGAGAATGATGACAGCAAGAATATTATAGAGAGGTATGATAATCGAAACGATAATACTGCTTTTTGCTGTGGCATCAGCACCAAGTGTTGATGATAGATTTTTAATAAGAGGAATACCCAGTATGATAAAATTGCTTCTGAATCCACCCTGAACGAATGCGCCGATTGATTTTCTTGCTGCCAGTAAACCAAATGCACCTATCGTTATGAGTACGAATTGAATAAGTGTTCCACTGACACTGAATAGAATCAGATTAAGATCAAAAATTGTTTTGAAATCTACCTGATATACCGAGTCAAAAATCATGGCTGGAAGTGCAATGGTAAACACAAGTTTATTAGATGCAGCTGAAAAATCATCATTAAGGAAATTCCTCTTTTTAAGAAAAAAACCTCCTCCGATAATAATAAATACCGGTATAACTGCATTAAAACTGAAAAAGAGATTCGTTAAAACTGAACCTGACACATTGCTATCCTATGTTATTGTAAATCGTGGTTATAATCTACATTACACCGTAGAATTGATGATAGGAAAAAGTTTTGTATAAATAAATGTACTATTGAAATACATTATTGTACAATTTCAGATCGATCTTTACAAGTAGAAGGTACGTTGATTATTTTAAATCATGGTGTTCTGATGATTACTGAGCACATAGTTTGTTGAATTGTATACTTTGTCTGGATACGTAAGTCTGGCAGGTTTATTAATAGACAAAAAGGCAGTTGTGTATTTTGAATATTATTACTTTTTATATGTAGTAATTATGTGTTGTCATCGTTTTTTTTTAGAATGCAAATGATTGGAAACAGAATCCAGGATATTCTTTTAAAAGGAGTGAATTTCAATGGCTGGGTTACGAGCAATTATTATAACAGGATTAATCATGATACCTGTAATGCTTCAGGCTGCCGATTTCAAGTTTTACTCTTCACACAGGCAGGGCTACTGGTGGGAAGTGACAATGCCCAAAGATATTGATACAACCATTGTCACAAATACATTCTATCAGGGGAACCGTGAAACATTTAATGGCTTAAGCCGTTTTGGTGCAAAGGTTACCGGAGAAAAATACCAGGGGCAGGTGGAGTTTACACTTCCGCATCCCAAAGCATCAACACCGTATGTTCGTGTTCGTCAAGCCTGGGGAAAATGGGCATTTACCGATATGGTCGGTTTGACAATCGGTATTACCGATGCTCCCTTTGCAGTAAAGTATGCACTCCAGGGATACTATGATGAGGTTGATCAGGGCAAATTTGGCGGGAGACGTTATCATAACGATAAGGCGATGCTCTATCAGTTGCATCTTGGAAAAGCGACGACTATTGCGTTAGTTAGTAATGATGTCAATCTCAAACCTGTTGCTGTTGCCGGTTCAACCAAACGTCTTGTAAAAGCTGAATCAAAAACTCCACAGGTACAGTTCAGGACTGGCTACAAAAATGACCTGCTTGAGGTTCGCACTATGGGTGCATGGAATATGTTTGAGCAGAAGTTCATTGACTCTACGGCAACTTCCGGTAAGAGAGAACTAAAAGAGAATATTCATGGTTTTGCTGTGGGTGCTGATTTTGAGCTCAATGCCAGTATCATGAAATTTATGCTAGCGTTTTCATGGGGTATTAACTCAGATCACACAGGTATAAATGCATGGCCGGAAGCGTCTGTCGCAACCATTGTTAATGGTGAAGTTAAAAATGGAACAATGTGGGGCCTTCCTGCATCCGTTACACTTGAACTTAGTAAACAGGTATCGGTAGTCCTTGGAGGTGGTGCCAGCTATGAGAAACCGGGAACAGACCATGCATCAGCAATTCAATCTTATTCTGTTTACGGAAACTGTATCTACAAACCGGTTGCAGGCCTAAGGTTGTGTCCTGAAATCGGCTATATCGATCAGGATGAGAAACATACCAAGACTGCACCTGTATTGTACTTCGGTATCAAGACAATGGTTGATCTGTAATTTTTAGTTAAATGATTGTTTCTACAACGACGGGATTTTGCATCAATGTGCAAAATCCCGTCGTTAATATAGGTACGTTCATCTGATCGTCAACAGACATAGCGGTAATTAGTTTACTTTTGATTGAGGACGATTATTTCAGTCTCAGCTTTTTTAAATAACGTTTTTTCCGGTCGCACCGGCTTGATCAGGAGCAGATCCGGTGTTCCATTATTGTCAAAATCATTATAGGCAAGATCACTGATAAAACCACTGAATGATCCCGATTTCCATAGCTGTTTAACCATACTGGTGCCTTCAAGGCCAAGTACTTCAAAATGTCCTCGTGTGTAAATTTTTGTTGTCTCAAGCATATTGTTAAACGCTTCATTGTTTTTTATACATACGATTTCGTCAATCCCGTCCTGATTGAAATCTGCCGTGATTGTTCTGACCGGAAGCATCGATACAGGATAAGATGATGCATCAGCTGACGGTAACCTGATTGTAAACGGATTGCCGCCATATTTTCCTTCGGACCCTGTAAGTACGCTGTTACCTGCCATGTCAATTAACTCAATATGTCCCGATGATGCAAGCGTTACAAACACCTGTGTGTTGTCCTGTTTGTTCTTAAGAACAGAAAAACCATGAACAGATTTATCTGAGATCCGGATTTTATCTTTTACATGTATTGTGTTATTCATAAGTTCAAGATGGTACAGTTCACCCTTATGTGTTCCGGCATTAGAGTATTTTTGACCGATAAGTATTTTTTTATTATCAATTAAATCTGTTATCCGTAGCAGATACGGTACCCTTTTTTTTAGTATCGAAAAATCATTATTTGTAAACGCAACGATCATCGACCGGTAGGAATCTGTACCAGTATTCGTTGCAGACAGATAGAATTCAGGTGATGAATCATTATCCATATCGGCAATGTCAATACTGACAAATGAAACACCGGCAGGTGCTTTAAATTCATAAAGTTTAGGGAAAGCCTTGTTTTTATAACGATATACGTATAACTTGTTATCAGTAAGAAGAATTGTCTCGTTGTATCCATCATTGTCAATATCGTAGATCGAAACACCCTTGATGGTCAGGGAAAATGCCTGTTTGTAAATCTCTTTGAAATCAAGAGGTGTATTTTCATCTGATGTGATAGACGGATTAATCGGGGGGGCAGGCGTTTGTGCCGGCGCTGTAGCAGATGCCCGGTTTGCAGTGTCTGTCCGGGCAGCAGGTGAATTGATTAGTTCATCCGGAACAGATTCTGATGTATCAATTGTCTGCGGTATCAGCGAAATTTCTGGTTGAGCCTGTAACGAAGCAGCAACAAATGATAACAACCAGAATCCAGCTATAACCGGTAGTAGTGTTCTGTTACTCAATAGTAAACTCCTCGAAAATTAAAATAGTGCAACATAATAATATAGTAGATTACGCAGATGATTCGGGATTAATCCCTGCCATTTTAAGATAGCGATTCCCCTGACCGGGATGCGAGCCTGATCATTATTGAAAAGTTTACTTTCCTTCGGTGTATACTCCCACTTGACAGCTCCGGTTCTCTGGATTTCAACAACAACACCAGCAAGCGAATCGAAACTCATGGATACCTTCGCGTAAGAAATTGAAACAAAAAGAAGTAAACATAACAGTATATCTGGTGATAACCGCAGTAAAATCATGGTAGTTTTTCCATATATAGTATGTCGTTATAGAGGTAAATCCATTTTTGAGCAATAAATTTTAATCGCTGTTTGATATTTCCCGACGGTCGGTATTATTGGTGGTCAGGAGACCTATGTGGTATGTTTTTTGGCAAATTTGCATTGTTTACTGTGAGTCCAGCTCTGTGAATAATGATTCGCACCTTCAAACTTCTCCTTGCACCACGACAAATAATGGGTTATTTTCATGTGATCAATATTTGGAATGGCAAAATAGTTTTATTATAAGGAGCGGTGTGAATGGCAATTACATTACGGAGTGCAACAACAACCTCCGGACGCAGAATGGCGGGGGCAAGAAGTTTATGGCGTGCAAACGGGATGAAAGAGGAACAGATCGGTAAACCTGTTATCGCTATTGTCAATTCGTTTACACAGTTTGTACCCGGACACGTTCATCTGCATGATATTGGTCAGCATGTCAAGAAACTGATTGAAGAGCAGGGGTGCTTTGCTGCTGAATTCAATACAATTGCTATCGATGATGGTATTGCGATGGGACATGATGGAATGCTTTATTCGCTTCCGTCAAGAGAGCTGATAGCCGACAGTGTTGAATATATGGTAAATGCACATAAAGCCGATGCAATGATCTGTATATCAAACTGCGACAAGATCACTCCGGGAATGCTGATTGCAGCAATGAGACTAAACATACCGGCTATATTTGTAAGCGGTGGCCCGATGGAGGCTGGCAGGTTGAATGGTAAGAAGTACGATCTTATTGATGCAATGGTTATGGCTGCAGATAGCAGCGTTTCTGATAGCGAAATCGCTGCACTTGAGGTTGCCGCATGTCCGACGTGCGGTTCATGTTCAGGAATGTTCACCGCAAATTCAATGAACTGCCTGACTGAAGCGCTTGGCCTTTCATTACCCGGAAATGGAACTGTAGTTGCAACTCATAAGAACAGAATGAAACTTTTTGAAAAAGCTGCCAGACGAATTGTCGAAATGGCAAATGACTATTATGGTAAAGGTGATGCCAGTGTTCTGCCACGATCAATCGCAACCTATGAAGCTTTCATGAATGCGATGTCGCTTGATATTGCAATGGGAGGGTCAACTAATACGGTACTTCATCTGCTTGCTGTTGCCCGTTCCGCAGAAGTAAACTTTACCATGAAAGATATCGATTCATTGTCAAGAAAGATTCCTGTTCTGTGTAAAGTAGCTCCGAATACACAGAAGTATCATATTGAGGATGTTAATCATGCCGGTGGTATACTTGGAATCCTGGGTGAACTCGCACGTGCAGGGTTGATTAACAAAAATGTAAATCGCGTTGATGGAGATACGCTTGAAACGATATTAACAACACATGATATTAAAAGTCCCGATTTATCGAAGGATGCGCGCCAGATATATCTAAGTGCTCCTGAAGGGGCCAAACGGAATCTTGTAATGGCATCACAGGAAAACTATTTCGATAATCTGGACAATGACCGGGCGGAGGGATGTATTCGTGATACTGCCCATTCTTATAGTAAGGATGGTGGACTTGCTGTACTTTTTGGGAATATTGCTGAAAACGGGTGTATTGTCAAAACCGCAGGTGTTGATGAATCAATTTTCAAGTTTAGTGGAAAAGCGCGGGTGTATGATTCACAGGAAGAAGCATGTGACGGTATTCTAAGTGAAGTTGAAGCTGGCGATGTTGTGGTGATTCGCTATGAGGGGCCAAAAGGCGGACCCGGAATGCAGGAAATGCTCTATCCTACATCATATATTAAATCACGTCATCTGGGAAAACAGTGTGCATTGATTACCGATGGACGCTTTTCCGGAGGAACATCCGGATTGTCAATCGGGCATGCCTCACCTGAAGCAGCTTCGGGTGGCGCGATCGGGCTCATTCAGGCCGGGGATATTATTGAGATCGATATTCCCGCGAGATCTATTAATGTTAAGATATCAAAGGAAACACTTGACGCAAGGCGTAATGAGGAACTTGCAAAGGGTGATAAAGCATTCAAGCCTGCAAAACGTATACGAAACATATCGCAGGCACTAAAAGCATATGCACTGTTTGCGTCATCTGCAGATCAGGGAGCTGTGCGCTGTCTGCCGGGTGAAAAGGAATAACTATCATGAAAAATAGTACTAAAATTCTTTTTGATGCATGCATGGAAAAATATCCGTCACTGCATGCCTGCAGCGAGGAGATAATGAATGCGTTTGATGCACTGTTGAAATGTTTTACTAATGGTGGTAAAGTACTTGTCTGTGGAAATGGTGGAAGTGCTGCGGATGCAGAACATATCGTTGGTGAATTTATGAAAAAATTCAAAGTTCTGCGTCCTGTTAATAATGCGTTTGTTAACAAAATGAAGGAACTCGGATTTGATGATGCAGAACTGCTTGCATCAAAACTTGAAACCGGTTTGCCTGCAATATCACTTGTCAGTCAGACATCACTCATTACCGCTGTTGTCAATGATGTCGGAGGTGAATATATATTCGCACAACAGGTGTACGGGTATGGAAAACCTAATGATGTTCTTATCGCATTAAGTACATCAGGGAACAGTGCAAATGTTGTAGCTGCAGTTAAAGTTGCCCGTGCACTTGGAATGGCTGTGATTGGATTTACAAACATGATAGGCGGAAAAATGAAAGATCTTTGCACTATTAATATATGTGTGCCTGATACGGTTACCTTTCAGATTCAGGAACTTCATCTTCCGGTGTACCACCTGCTTTGTGCTATGGTTGAAGAGGAAATTTTCGGAGTTCAAATGTAATGGCAGACAACCTGACGGAATTACATCCCGGTAGTCCTGTTCGAACAGTACTGGTTAACCGTGTTGTCAATCTTGGATTGATCAGTAACATAGTTCTTGCCGTGCTTAAAATTGTTATTGGTCTTACGGGGCACAGCCGGGCACTGCTTGCTGATGGTGTCAACTCGTGTTCTGATGTCGCCTATTATATTGTCGTTAAAATTTTTACTGCGATAGCGGGTAAGCCAGCAGATAAGGAACACCCCTTTGGGCATCACCAGATGGAAAGTATTGCTGCTGTTGTAGTCGGAGCATTTATCATTACTACTGCAATTGCAATTTTTTGGGATTCTGTCAATACGGTATTTGATCTGGTTACTGGTGAATATGAAGTAAAAAGTAGTATGCAGGTTTTGACATTTGCAACAGCGCTGTTTACTGTTGCATTAAAGCTGGCATTGTATTTTTATACCCGTAGTGTAGCACAATCAACTAAAAATGTAAGTGCTATGGCACTGATGTACGATCACCGTAACGATATTTTTGCTTCCCTTGGTGCTGCTGTGGGCATTGGTCTTGGATGGCTTAACATACCATTGGGTGATCCTGTTGCAGGAGCAGTGGTGGCGCTTCTGGTATTGAAGACAGGGGTGAAAATCCTGCGGGAATCATCAGATGAGCTTATGGATACAGTTCCCGGTGATGAACTTGAAAAACAGATACGCAACGTTATTTCTCCCATGACCGATGTCTTAACCGTTGAGGAAATAAATGCACACCGCTTCGGGCCTTACCTTGTTGTAAATATAACAATTGGCGTTGACGGAACAATGAGTGTTGCCAATGGTGATAGAATTGCTACAAGAATAGAAAATACACTCTGTAATGAAATAGAACTGCTTCAAAGAGTGTATGTTCATTATCATCCCGCTAAAAATACGGGATGATATCATAATACACTTGTTCAGTTAAATATATCTCAAATTCCGACAATGGAATTTGAAATATATTTATAATTTATGGAAGGAATTCTGCTGGAGTGGTTACAGCTCGCTATACTCAATTTCCTGTATAAATCTGTTGACTATCACTCTCTCGCCTTTGTAAATAAAGGGTTTGAATTTCCAGGTAAGCAGCGTCCGCTTTACTTCATCGGACATAGATTTATGAGGGGCGCTTTTAATCTGTACATCGGTAACCTTGCCATTTTCGTCTATTGATAATATGGCGATGACTGTACCGGTGATTCCAAGGTCCTGCGCAATAGGGGGGTATGCAGGTTTCGGGGCATAAAGCTTTACCGGTATTAATCCTGTCACCCCTGCATCAACGGTGCCAAAAACGGTTCCCTGCCGTGCAGAAATCTGTGATGTTTGCTGCGGTGGTGTTTGCGATACTGGTCCGGGTTCCGGTTGTGATGTTCCCTGGGAGATGGAGACTGCGCTTTGCTCATTTTGCGCATTATCACCTGCAATTACCTCTGGAGCTGTCGTTTCAACAGGAACCTGGGGCTGCTCCTGATTCTGCTGAGAAGGTTGATTTTTGGATTCTGTAGTTTTTTGCTTTTGAGGCGCGGTCTTTTTTTTCACTTCCGGTTGAGGCGTCGCTATGTCAGGTGTTCCGCGTTGCAATTCGACAACATTAAAGGTTTTACGTTTATAAGGAGTATGTTTTTGTGGCGGAATCAAAAAAAACAGGATAATCACAACACCATGAAGAACAAGCGAAAGTAGAATGATAATGATATTAAAAAGTCTGGTATTCTCAAGTTTTTCATTCATTGATTAAATATACTTAATGTAAATCGGGTTTGAAAATCCAGATAGTTTGATGTATTTGTTGGTCTGCCGGTCCCTGGTTGGCTTCAGAAAATTCTCTTGGTAACAGTGATTCTGTGGAGAATATTAAATGTGGTATCAAATTCTGCAAGGTGCGCTCAGAAACAAATAAACGTGACCCAAGGAATACTCCTTTTGGTACACGTTTCTATAGTTGTCTATGAATAAACTGCAAGAGGTTTCAAGCTGGTATGCAATATAACACTGTAATGACATGTCATTAATAGTATCAGGTGTTAACCAGATATTTTGCTGCAATAGATTCGAGAGCAACAGCAGCAGTCTTTTTCTGAAGCAGCACTTCAAGGCTGTCAAGATCGGATTTCCAAACAACATCACCGGGAGCAACCAGGCACACTGCATGATCTGAGTATTCGTCAGAGAGTAGTCCGTTATTAATGTAGTAATGTTTTTTACACATTTCTGCCGGATAAGACCGGAGCATTGGAGGAATATCGATTGGTTTAAACCATAATTTTATCTCACGCTCAGCATCAATGTCATTCGCTGATGCATGAATCAGATTTTCCATCTGACTATCGATAACTTTACCGTTTTGATCATTAATGATATGTGTCATACCCAGTGACCGGATACACCCAGGTTTCTGTTCTCTTGCTTTAACCGGATCTGTTGGTCCACAAACATCCCGAACCACTTTTACGGCATCGATACCCTGAAATACAAGGGCGACGACTCGTTGACGATGCGGTTCGTTTGCAAAATGCCGCCTGCCTGCGATATAGTCAATCACAGAGGGGAAAAAGCTTTTCCCCTTATGTTCTGCATAATGCTCTTCTGCAAGCATTGTACTTACGTGAACTACTTTCATTCCGGCAATAATTAAGCCTGTATTAAACTCTGAAAGCATGGTAAGAAGATAGCCGGACAGTGAATTTTTTAATGCATCCGGTTTGAAAAGAACCAATGTTTGCGAAGAACCCATTTTGTAGCCGCCTTTTTAAATATTTGTTGCTCTAGTTTTTTAAACCAATTCGATGCATTTTAAGTTTGTACAGGTAAACGGACAATGTTGGATTTGTTTTTGAATGTTAGTGGAAATTTTTAACCACAGACAAATGTCGTTAATGAGACGAACACAGACTATTCCAATAGACTTGGATCTTGAAAACAGCACATTCTGATCGGAATTTTCCTGAATATAATAAAAAATAAGTGATCTCATAGAAACAGACAAAAAGAGAAATTTTAAACTTGTTATTTGCCCGGACACCCTTTAAAGATTAAGTAAAATGCTATTGATATTTCTTATAGACTGATAATAATATTTTTTTAACTTAATCTGTAAATATAGTGTTTGTATTATGCTGGTACAAGCAATTTAGTGAATTTTTCCAGAGATACAACACTAATTACAATAGTGAAAAAGTAAGAAAAGTTTCTGGTGATAATGCACTATTTTATCCGCGTTGATAAACGGAAAATGGTCAGTAATATGAGTAAATGAAATCAGTTGTAACCGATGATATTTCTGTATCGTTTGTGAAACCATCCGAAGTAATGTTCCGGATAGTTGCGGATCCATTGTGAAATAATGTCATTGTGTTGTTGCTGAAGCAATGCAATCGCCTTATCATCAGAGAGTCCTGTTGTATCAGGGTTTTGAATTCTGTCAATATAGATGTCATAGGAACCATCTGGCTGCATTATTGAATAGGTGGGAACAACGGCACAATTTGTTTTTCTTACAATTCCTGCGACCGTGCGAACCGTATTTGCGTCTTTACCAAGAAACGGTACCATGGTCCCGTGGGCTCCTGCATGTTGATCAATAAGAATGGCGACAACACCCTTTTGCTTACCAAGAACGTCCATCATTTTTCGCAGTGCCTGTTGTGCGTAAATTGTGGTAACACCTGTTGAACTGCGTTTATTGGCGAGCCATTTATCAACATATTGATTGTTCATCGGCTTGGCGATGACATTTAACTTGTCAATGGTTTTTCCATAAATCTGTGCGAGGATTTCCCAATTGCCAATATGTGCAAGAATCGCAATTACCCCATTTTTTTCATCAATAGCGTTTTGAATTTTTTCAAAGTTGTGAACCCGGTACGGTATTTTTGTATCGCCGGTTCTGAGAAAATCACTGATATATCGCCCCATCATCATGTAAAGTTTTGGTACGATTGTGTCAATCTGATCATTGCTCCAGTATTCGCAGTAACGCAAATTTCCGTAGATCGTTTTTTTAAAAGGTTTGAAAATAGTGAGTAGTATGCCGGCGAATGATCCCAGCAGTAAGGTGATTCTGCGTGGCAGAATACCAACAAGTTTCTGGACAACAATAAGTGTATAATATTCAAGTTTATGAGTAGAAAGTTTCAAAAGAATACCCTGTTATAATCTGGTTATGTTATTTCTCTATAAAATATAATGTAACAATTATTCATCCTACCGGTATTTTGGGGATTTCGATAACCCTGAGTCAGATGTTTTTAATAATTTCAATTACCTGATTTAGAATATCATTTTTTCCTATTAATCGTTTTTGTAGCAGAAGTTATAAAAAGCAATGTACTTGCATGGTATACAAGTAGTTTATCTGAGTAACTTTGCTGTAATCACAGTATACGTATAAACTGTCATGTCCACAAAAATGATTAACATATCATCAGAATTAATTGTATTTTAGGAGCTCAATGCAACTAAGGGGTGATAATGTTTGATGGTATTGTGATGTTTAGTGGCGGGCTTGATAGTACGATTGTTGCGCATCATTTAAAATCAATGGGGCTCAGGATAAAGCTGGTACATTATGTGCTGCCGTTCTATTCAGGTATCGGATTTACACATAAGAGTGTTTGTAAGGCAGCAGAATCACTTGGACTTGAACTTGAAATAATTGAAGAGGGGTTGGAGTTTGCATCAATGATGAAAAATCCGTATTTTGGATTTGGAAAGAATGCAAATCCGTGTGTTGACTGCAGGATACGGCGTTTAATACATGTGAAAACTATCATGCAGAATTGTGGTGCATCATTTATTGCAACAGGTGAGGTTGCGGGTCAGCGACCGATGTCGCAGAGAATCAATATGATGAACTCGATTGAGAAACGGGCTGATGTTAAAGGGATTCTTTTACGTCCGCTTTCCGCGAAACATTTTCCACCAACCATTGCAGAGGAAAAAGGCCTCGTTGACAGAGAGAAACTATTTGACCTGAAAGGGCGTAGCAGGCATTTTCAACTTGAGTACTCAAAGAAACATAATCTTGTACACGGAGCACCGGCGGGCGGATGTGTCCTTACCATGATTGATCCATCAAATCGTTTTCACGAACTGGCAAAATATTCTCCTGATTTTGGAATAAACGAACTGAAACTCATTGCCTATGGCCGTCATTTCAGAATTTCTGACAAATGCAAATGTATTGTCGCGCGAAATAACAGCGAAAATCAGATACTGCTGAAACTTCTTGAACCTGATAACAATTATCTTGAAATGGCAAATACATTGGGGCCGATAGGGTTGATTCGTGGAGAATACACAGAATCCGACCTTTCACAATGTGCATCACTGCTTGCACGCTATTCAAAAGAGAAAAATGCAGATTCTGCTAATGTCAAGCTTGTTGTCAATGAAAGTAATATCAAAACAGTACAAGTAAAACCAGCTGCCGACGAAATCTGCGAGAAGTTAAGAATTTGAGGATAGGATCAGCAGTTTTCTGTTTTCTACTGGCTACTGAATTCTGAATTCTCTTCCCAACCTACTGCCGCTGCTCCCACTTGATTTCCGGTATTTTCTTTATATTAACAACAAAGTAATACCCGGGATTAAGCCGCTCAGGACGCCATTGGAAACGCATATCCCAGCATTCGAGGTCGCAGCGAATATTAATGCTGTTTTGTACCCATTGGTTTTCTGTAAAGTTGTAATTGCTGCTCCAGCTTAATGACCAGTTTGGTGTGAAGTTGATATTTGCTGATGCACTTAGTGAATACTGTTTTGTTGGTATAAACATTGATGTTTGTGTTGCCCTGCTCATCGAATAGGAATATGTCGGCGTAAAGCTGAAGTCCCAGCTTTGAGCACCACCTTTTTCGTGACGGTTCTTGTCAAACTTTGTCAATGAATCAAGTTCGAGCAGATTGCCACCCCATAATTTGCCCCGTGCGCCAAGTGACCCTGTTGACAATGTAAGATTCATCGTTTTAAGAATCGGCGCAGAAAGTGCTGAGCTCTGATCATACAGCCAGAATGATGATGAATAACTGAGACGGATCATTTTAATACCGGTTGATGCACTTACTGAAAGGTCACTCCATTTTTGATCTTCTGCCTCGAAATCATAGCTTGCGGAAACGCTTCCGCTCAGAATGGAAAATTTCATTTCTGATGGTTTCTCCTCTTCTTTCACAGTCTTTAAAATTTTACCGTCAAACTGATTTGAAAGAGAAAAGGTCATCACCTGTCGCTGTTTCGTTGCTGTTGCAATTGGAATTCCAATATTGGCGAAATACTTATCCTGATTATACTCAGGGGTAAACGTGTAACTTACTGATGGAGAAAATGTGTGACGTAATCCGGTAAAGTTGAATATACGAATCGGGAATAGGCCGTATAAATTTGTTGATGCAGAAATGCCTGCGTCCCACCATGCGTTATTGATTATTGAACTGTGACTCTCCCGAAGTTCGTTTTTGATAATTTTTGATTTCGTGATAATAATTGTGTCGGGATCCCCCCGGTTATCTTTTGTCAAAGTGTCACGTTTTACCTCTGTGTAATCAGTGTGACGGTTATCTTTTGATGTTGACTTGAGTGTGTCATGTACAAGTAGTGTATCATACCGGATTCCAAGGAGTGTTGTATCGGTATAATTGTCAAATGTTGAGAGTCGGGCATTGATACTGGGGGTTATGCGTATATGCTTGAAAAGTGACAGCGGTGCATTTAATGACACTGTGTTATGTAACCCTGAATTAAATGTGTCAAGCAAGTTATCGCTTTTTACTTTTATATGTCGTACATTGCCGGAGGCATTGTAACCGATAGTGATTTTATTATACCATTTCGCACTGTCACTGCCTTCCCCCTCTTTTTGAGGAAATATCGGGCGCGATGGAAGGTTGAATTTTACGGATGGGAGATTTTCGCTGATACTGTCGGTAATAAGGTTATGGGTTCTGTCCCATACCACATTCAGACTTGCATTAATTTTTTCAAACCGGTGAGCAAAGGCAAAATTTGCTGTAAGATTCTGGTTTGTAAGTTCATCAGCGTCCTCTGATGATTGCTGGTATAATTTTTTATTCGATATGAGATTTCCGCGTCCGCTTAATGTTGTAAGGCCGCTTGGTGTCAGCTGCTGATTATGTGTGTAGTCAAGCGCCCATTGTTTCGATTCATTTGCAAACGCAGTCGATACTACCGATCGAGCATTGATACTGCCATTTAAATGATATTTCCATGCATATTTACTTGCTCCTTCAAGAACAAACTCCCTGAACTCTGTAACTTTACCGCGTGCGAGAAAATCGACATAGTCATTAGGAACATAATAGTAACCGATATTTTCTATGTATCCGCCACCTGTCGGGTGCCCTCCCCATGAAGGTGTCAGAATACCGCTTTTGCGGTTTTTTTCAATCGGGAAAACGAAGTAGGGTAGTGCCGCAACCGGTGTATTGCCGATGTTTAGAACAACAGGCCTGCTGACAATTTTATCCTTTGGTATAATTTTAATATTCTTCCCATAAAAGAAATAGTGAGGGTTTTCTGCCTCTTCACATGTTGTATAGTCACCAGCCTCAACATACACTTCATCTTTTGGCGTTTTAACAATTTTTGCACCATGAAAGTAACCATCACTGAGATGCGTTGTAGCGTATTGGACCCGGCCCCGGCGGGTTTTGATATTGTACACCATTTGCTCTCCGACAGTGGTGTCTGTATTGTCAATAAGCATAGGATTCCCGCCGGCTGTAAAGAGGCTGTTGTTGATATCATAAACGATGGTGTCTGCATTGAGCGTGATCTTTTGATATCTCATTGTTGATTTACCGATGAGCGTGAGAATCTTATTGTCAGAATCGTAATCAATCTGATCTGCTTCGTAGTAAACTGTGTCGGTAATTTCCTGGCTTGATTTCTTCTTTTGTACGGTATCGGGAGCTGCTGTTGAATCGACAGAATTCACTATCAGAGTGTCTTTTGGTGCGTTTACTTGTGTCTGTGAAAATACCGGACACACAGACAATGACAGAATAAGTATCAATAGCAGGTAATGTGCGCCAGATGAATGAAAGACTGCTTTTCTCACGGATAAACCTTAGTATTTGAAGGCTACAAAAAGAACAGATTACATTATTACGGATGTTCCCTGTCTTATTGCAGCACAAGTTTGCTGTTTAGTAAATCAAGTGCTGACAATGTCTGTATCATCAAGAAAAATTAATTTCCTGCGTTGCAGTTTCCGGTGTATCAGATCCGTTTACAGCATATACTCTGACATTGGATGCAAACAACTTTCTCAATGTTCCATCGGATGCTTTTGACGGATCCGATGGATCCATAATACATCGTCATGCGCTAATCGTATCATCACCTTTGTTACCATCACAAATGCCGGGCCGCTTGTTATGAACGCAAACCCGTTTTAAACGTGTCGTTCCTTCTAAAAATTCTCTGCATTGTCATAGTTTTGATTCTCCTCATAATACTATGGTGATATCAAAACAATATTGTATATTTAGAAAAACAAATATCTGATGGCATAAAATCACATTTCTCGATACACCGGCAGAGAAATGAGCACAGACTTCCATCAATTTTAAGATTACAAATATACTTTCTGGCTGGTGAAAATGTTATTAACTTGTGACGGGAGAATGTACTATGAATCGTTTTTTTATGGTGGCCATGGGTGTGTTTCTTATCACATCTGCGTCAATGGCACAAAATGCTGAATCAACAACTGATAAACGTACCAAAACGGTTACATTAAAAGACTCTTCAGAAGCTAAATCACCTTCAAAGGTAATTCCTGAAAAAAGTGTAAACAATACAACCACAGATACAACCGTAAGTAAAATTCCGGTGACTAAAGGTGCATCAACTGCAACCAAAGATACTGCTAAACCGGTTTCAAAAGATACGCTCAAAACTGCAACCGTAAAAGATTCTTCAAGTGTTAAGATTGATACGGTTACAGCAGCAAAAAAACTGATAGACACAACACTGGCTTCCGCACAAAGTGCCGATTCTGCGGTTACTTTTTCTGTTACCATTAAAACCGATCCGGATAGTGCTGCAATTTTGATGAATGATTCTCTGAAAGGTCTCAGCCCATTGGTGCTTACCGGTTTGAGTGCAGGAGAACACACGTTCATTCTCAAAAAGAAGGGTTATTATCAGAAAAAGGTTACTGCAGTTATTGATTCGCAAAGTGTGAAGGAATTGACAATTACACTTCAGCAGCCGGGGAATCTGGTCGTTGTGAGTGATCCAGCTGGTGCTGCGGTGACACTCAGTGGTGATAATAAAGGTGTTGCTCCGGTTACAATTTCAACAGTAAAACCTGGTGACTATGATCTCAAACTGACCAAAGAGACTTTCCTGCCTTATGAGAAAAAGATTTCCATAACAAGTGGCAAAACAGATACACTTTTATGTAAAATGGTACAGGACACTGCTGTTATTAATGCAGAAAAACGTGCCGAGGCAAAACAAAAAAGAGATAAGTCCAAAACAACATCATTGATTTTAGGGCTTGCTTTTGTTTTGTTTGCAGGTATAATTACCATAATTGACTTTTCAGGAAATAAATGATTCTTTTAGAAAAAAAATGTCTATTATTGTTTGCTGCTGCTGTAACAATTTGTTCTCAGTCAATACCCATAACTGGTGGATCTTTTACGATGGGGAGCGCAAACGGTGCCGATGATGAACGTCCGGAGCATGTGGTTACATTATCATCTTTCAAAACAGATAAAACAGAGGTTACGGAAGCAGCCTATGAAGCATGCGTACAAAGCGGAAGATGTACCCCTGCTCATTATACCGATGGTTTGTGCAAAGTATGGAAACGTGGCGCGTTTGAAAATGTGATCATACCACCGCAACGACGTGGTCCTGATCTTCCGGTTGTATGTGTAACCTGGCATCAGGCCCGGGCATATTGCAAATCGTATGGGAAAGCGTTGCCATCCGAAGCACAGTGGGAATATGCCGCATCATCGGGGAATAATGTCGAATTTGCCTGGGGAAATGATACCCCTGATGATTCGCGGTGCGTACAGTCATCAAACAGCAGACCTGACAACGTATGTTCCAGAGCCGCAAATGCGTTTAATCTATGTGATATGACCGGAAACGTCTGGGAGTGGACAAATGATTATTATGCCCGTGATTACTATGCCTGGTCTGAAACCACGGATCCTTCAGGACCTGATGTCGGTCTTTACAGAGTGATAAGGGGTGGAGGCTGGTATTCAACGGGTTTGCAATTGCGGGTGCGAAACAGAAACTGGTCAGTACCTGATTTCGCTGATGTAAGTCTGGGCTTCAGATGTGTAGAACGTTGAAAAATAATGCTTCCAGGCTGTATAACCATAACAGGGTGATTATATGTTTCGGTTAACAATTGTTATGCTGTTGCTGCTTTCTGTTCTGCAAAGTACCAACTCGCAGGTAGTTTACGAAGTGAAAGATAACGGACGGAGAATTCAGCTTGATGGTTTTTTACTTGAGTGGAAATCGTCACTTGCAAAACCATTTGGAAATAACATTGAATTTGTTTGTGATGCATTCAAGACGCCAGAGGGGCTAAGCGGGTATTGCAAGTCAAAGAATCCAGTGTCGTGCGGTGACTGGACTATTACCGTTTCTAATGAACTGAATCGTGAAGAAATCGTTAAAATAAGGTGTTTACGTAGTGGCATAAGCGAGAAAAACAGCTATTATCAATATGATTATGAACGATTTGTCTCAAGCGGACAACTGGTCGCTGAATGGGTTATACCGTGGGAAAAACTTGCTGATAACAGAAATGATTCTTTTAATCTCAAATTTACAACAATCAATGCTTGCGGCGATACGCTTCCTGCTTTATCACTGACAGGAAAAATTAAAAGCAGCGAAACAAAAAACGTCTGGTCAGGAACTGCATTCCGTGCTGGTGTTATTGCAGTCCTGACTATAGTTTTTATCTTCCTGAGAAGAACTATCAGGAAGCGAACGAATCGAAAGGGATCGCCTCATCGATTAACATAATAGGAATATCTTCGCGGATCGGATAGAGATATTTTCTGTCTTTTCTTACAAGGCCCGCATTGATGGGTTCTTTTATAGTCTCACCACCGCGGTTTTTTACTGATCCTGCCAGAATCTGTTTGTTTATTAAATCAATTGTCTTCTGATCTGCCAGAGTGAGATCCTGTTTTGTTTCAGGACAACACAGAATATCGAGAAGTTCTTTATCCACCATGAATATGCTCCTTAATTGAATTTTGTGAAAACATACATCTTTTAACTGCCATGCCGCAACTGTTTTCATTAATCAGCATTAAAAAAGGAATATGTATATGCCTTTCTGATGCTGCCCATATGTATTTTACTATGATCCTTTGAAATCTGGAAAAAGGATTGTTAATCCTTCTATCGCTACAGATAAGAGGATTCAATGAGTTAACTGGAATTATAGCGGAACGGGTTTTATTACATGAGTTCATCCGGAATAGTGCGGTTTACTGATTATCTGAAAATGCTTCCGCCGGCCTGGGTATTTGAGAAGTTTGTGTGTGCGGGTGAAGCTTCTTCAAGGAAAATTCTTTCATCAAGCATGATCGATGATGCAGCTGAAAAGTTTATTGATGAAAATGTTCTGAAAGAACGTTTTTATTCTCTAAGCGATTCGGATCAGCTTACATGTGCACTTGTTTACATGTGTGGTAATTATGGTTTTCGTGTAACAGATTTTTCAGGGCTTGAAAATTCGTTGATACTGTCATTTCTGGTTTATGCCGGATCGAATACTGAAAATGAAGTTCGTTTGTTTGGTTTTCATGAATTCCGTGAACTATTGATAACACATCTGGTCACTGTTGTTGTAAGGATGTGTCCTGCTGCAGAAGCTCCGGATGCAGTAACAGTATGGAATTACCAATGTGTCAATGATGTTACAATAACCTCCGCACTTGCTGCTCAGAACTGCCTTAAACGAAGAAAAAACGGTTCACTTGTCCGGGCAGCTATCGGGCAGTTGAGAAAAGTTGTTGAGACAAATTCCTCTGTAAAGAGCGATAAGGATGATTACGTTACAAAAGTACTACTTGGTTATTGCCTGGAAGAACGTTTATTATATCAGAGTGATACGGAGTATGTATTCAACAAGACTGCATTTACTTTATGGAATGGACTTGATAGGGATGATAAATATAAAAGTATCAGGACGTTTGCACTTGCCTTTAATGGCGGTGTATGGTTACAGCTCATCGAGGCGATACTGAATCAGGGCGTTTACCTGTCAACAGAACTGTTTCCCTCGAATCTTCAGGACGAAATGTTTGATGTGCTTTCCAGTCTTGTTTTTACTTCTGATATCGCGTTAAGGAAAATGAACAGAAGTTTCGTTTTTTGTAAATCATCACTGTCAACACAGGTACAGGGTCAGGCTCCGGCTCCGGGAGTGATTATTCTGCCTGATTTCTGTGTTATAATTATCCGTGAATGTAATACAATTGATCTGAGTATTTTCACGCAGGTAGGGATAATTAACTGTTTTGACAAAGTGTACAAAGGGAAAGTTGATAAAACGGTTTTGTGTGATTCGTTAAGTCGTGGTACCGATGGGGCATCAATTATTGATTGGTTGACAAGGTGGGGAGCACCATCCAACGTTCTGGAGACAGTAAAAGAATGGTTAAGGGAATATTATCGCTTATATATCACTGATCGGCATGTCCTTATCCTGTCCGACGAAAAGGTGACTTTTCAGATAAATTCATTCGAGCCGCTCAGAAAACTGATTCAACCGGTGAATGCTCACGCTATATACATTATTAATAGAGGCGAGGAGCAAAATGTTCGATCAATTCTTGCATCACTTGGTTTTGATTACCGTATGAGCGGCCAGGCTACAGAATTCATTACTGAAGAAATTCCCGTAAAAGAATCACAAACAGTAGCATCAACATGGCTGCCGATTGTTGAGACCCGCCCTGAAGAAATTGATATCCTGTCGATGCGTGGAACAAAGTATGGTACGGATTTAAAAAATCTTGATATAAATGAGACCGTTCATGTGATTGATTATGCAATCCTCACGGGGCAGCAACTGGCAATTGACTATGAGGGCAGTCCGTACATCAGGGATGGGTTATACACATTCAAACCTTACAATTGTG
>CAYMGX010000006.1:0-19979 GCA_964390065.1 uncultured Fibrobacter sp.
TCATCTGCGAATAATGCTTTCAGGCTGACAGATTTTTTATTAACGCCAAGCATACGTACAATTGAAACACTTAAAGTATCATAGATAGCTTTCTTTTTTACAGTAATCTGACTTGATTCACCCGAGACTGGAACCTTTTTTGTACTTCCTTCAGCTGATTTGTCACAAAATGCACTACATGCTGTTAATGCAATAACCGTGATCATTATCATCCAATTTTTTCTCATGATATCTCCCTGACTATAGTAAGAATAAAAGCAATGTCATAACCATATAATACTACTCAAAAGATGTTGATGCAAAAAAAGTTACAATTGATGAATAAATATGTTATCAGAGTTTTTTTAAGAAAAGATATCCTTAAAATTGATATGTAGGGGTAGATTTATTATCATGATCCTGATTGTATATGGGAACAGCGATATGTCGTTGTAATTATGAATCATGCTCCTGCTTTCCAAACAAAACGGCTTTAAGTAATTTACTATGAGCGGTTTTTAATTTGTTCAACGTCTATATGACAGAAAAGTAAAAATATGAGTGCTACTGATAAGGAAATCAGAGATCTGTATAACCGGTATGCATCAATGGTGCACTCCCGCTGTATGAGATTCCTGAAATCGGATGATGAAGCCTGGGATGCGACCCAGGAGGTGTTTATCAAACTGATGGCTTCAATGGATACGATACAGAAAAAGGAATCGATTTATTCGTGGCTTTTAAGTACAAGTACTAATTATTGTTTATCACAACTCCGTAAAAAGCAGGGAGTTGAATTCAATGAAGAGTATCATACTTCGGAAAGTAAAAATTTGCCGCAGGAGAAGTGGATGATAGTAAAGGAAGTTTTAAAGCATTTTCTCGCACCCTGGGATGAAAAAGTGAGGCAGGTGGTGATCTATACCTATTTTGACGGATATAAACAGGATGAGATCGCAGAACTAACCGGCATGGGCGAATCGACGATAAGAAGGCATTTGACAACATTCAAGAGAAAATCGGCAGCATCCGGAATAAAACTGGAGGACATACTATGAGTCATACATCACCAGACAAACTGATTATTGAGCGTTATGCTGCAGGTGAGCTTGGAGAAAACAAGTCACGCGAACTGGCAGTGCATCTGGCAGAATGCTCTACCTGTAGTGAGTATCATAAATCTATCGCCAGAGAACGTGAGACTTTTTTACGGGTGTATCCGTACGAGGAGCTTCTCAAGCGGAGAGCTTCGGTTAATTCACAGAACAACGTTCTCACAGGATTAAAAAAACTACTGGATATGCTTAACAAACCGGTCCTGTTTCCTGTGTATGCATCATTTCTTTTTTTTGTAATTATTACCCCTATGATGTTCTTATCAAATCAGGACACTACGCAGTTTAAGGGTGCTCATGCACTCTCATTTGCCTATCAGCGTGGTGGAAACACTATTCAGGGGACATCAGCGTACAGGCTTCAAAGCGGTGATAAGGTTCAGATATTTTTTACATCAGGCGGATATCGAAATGCAAGTCTGTTGAGTGTTGACAAAAACGGATCCGTTTCATTCTATCATCCGGATGGTTCGTCACAGTATTGTTCTGTCAATGTAACCGGCGGTACTCAGGAGGCATTTCCGGGCAGTATCCTTTTTAGTGATGTACAGGGTGATGAACTGGTGGTGCTTGTTTTGTCTGAAACGCCGGTAACTGTTGATCAGGCACAAGCGTGGGTAACAGATTCGTTCAGAAAAAATACACAGATTTCATCACTTGGCAGGAGTCTTGGCGGCAGGATGCCAGGCGTAAAATCAAGTGTCAGTTCGTTACTTCTTGTGAAAGACTGAATCTGATATGAATTGCAGGGTGATTCTATTTCTTGCGTTGTGTTGCGTGTCTGCATTTTCTCAGACTCAATATTTGCGCTATGCAATAATTGTGGGACAGAATGACGGAGGGCCGTCTGTCGGTAAATTACAGTATGCTGAGCGCGATGCAAAAAGAGTTGCAGACGTACTTAAAAGTATAGGAGATTTTCCAAAAGAAAATGTTACTCTTTTGACTAATCCCGATAGTCTTGATATTCTGAACTGTATTGAAAAAACCAGTTTACTGATACGGAATAAACAGGAGCAGGAAAATGCGCTGTTCATGTTTTATTACAGCGGTCATGCCGATATTAATAGTTTACTTTTAGGGAAAACGCGTTTTTCTCTTGAGAAAATTCAGAAAATGATATCGGTGTTTCCCGCAGCATTTAAAATTGGAGTTTTTGATGCATGTCAGAGCGGAGTGGTTACTGCGTTTAAAGGGGGAACCCGTGCTGAACCGTTTTATCTTCAGAACAATGCTGCGCTTGTAAAGGGGCAGGCGATTATTGCGTCAGCATCCGCAACCGAACGTGCCCAGGAGTCATCAACGCTTAAAGGTTCGGTATTTACTTTTCACTGGATTAATGGGCTAAATGGCAGTGCTGATATCAGTGCGGATAATCAGGTTACCCTGAATGAAGCATATCAGTATGCATATCGAAAAACAATTGAGACAAGTGCGCTTGCGACCGGGGAAATTCAGCATCCGGTCTATCGTTTCAATATTGCAGGGCAGGGTGATATTGTTCTTACCAATCTTAACAAAAGTGAATCGGGGATATTTCTCGGTAACGATTGTGATGGGAAGTTTCTGGTTTTAAGCGAGGACTTTCTTGAAGTCTATGCCGACTTTTACAAGGAAAAGTCCAGGGATATCTTCATTTCGCTGAATCATGGAAAGTATACAATTGTCAATGCACGCGGCAGTGATGTCAGCACGCTTGCACTGACGCTTAAACGTAAGATAATCACAAATGTAAAACAGAGCATGTTTATTGCAAATACATTAACCGAAAGCCGGATAAAAGGGCATTCAGATTCACCGGTGAATTACACAAAAACGATGCCCCGGGGTCTTCATAATGTATCAATAGGCGCAGGGGCGGGGGCTATTTTGTATCCGGATTTTTCTACAGATAACTGGGATAGGGATGTGTTTCTGCAGATAACATCAGGGTATTCGCTGCTGAGCAATGTTACGTTATTTCTTGATGCACAGGCACTTTTGTTTTGTAAATCAGGGCAGATACAGGCTGGCTTTGATTATGTAAAAAATAATGGAGTATCGGATCTGTTTCTGGGTGCGGGTGGGGGAATGGAATATGCATTTAATCAGTATAGTGAATTCAGGGATGCCCTGAACGGTACAGCTACAGTTCATGCCGGATTCACGACAAGCATTGGCAAACATACAAATTTACAGGTTAGAATCCCGTTTACAGCTGTATTTAAAGAAACTCATGATTATCGTCTGGGTGTTGATTTTTCGATATTATTCCGGAAGTGATGATTTGTTGCATTTTTACTAATGGTTGCCCTTCCAGCGAAAGATTAATTTGTTCCAGCCTGCTACGTGTTACTTGCTGCATTTTTGATTTATGAACGGCAATTTATATACATTACAATGATTTTTTGTCCTTTATTTCACAATAAATCGAAAATTTAAGAAAAAAAACTTGCATTTTTACAGAGCGCTTTGTTATCTTAATAAACGCAGGTGTGTATGGGGGGTGTTGCGCCTTACAGGCACACGGGCAAGATTGTAAAAGAAGGTATCAGGTCCTTTTGCCGTTAATGCGGAAAAGGGAAGTGAGGCCAAGGAACTGTTAAAGCAATATTAACAATTCTCTGGTCTTTTTTTTTGCAACAAATTATCTAACATACTTAATGAAAGGTTTTTCAAATGGGTTCAACAACTACACATGCAAAATTGCAGCAATGGGTTAAGGAAATGGCTGATCTCTGTCAGCCCGATTCAATATACTGGTGTGACGGATCTAAAGCAGAATATGATAAGCTTGTAAAAGACATGATTGATTCTGGTTTGGCCATTAAATTGAACGAGAAGACACGTCCGGGATGTATTCTTTTCAAATCAGATGCTTCTGATGTTGCACGTGTTGAAAACCGTACCTATATCGCAGCAAAGACACAGGATGCTGCTGGTCCCACAAACAACTGGATGGATCCAGCAAAGCTTAAAGAAGAGATGAAGGCACTCTACAAAGGCTGCATGAAGGGGCGTACAATGTACATTATTCCTTTCAGCATGGGCCCGATCGGTTCGCCTATCTCAAAAATTGGTATTGAGATTACCGATTCAGAGTATGTTGTTACAAATATGCATATCATGACCCGCGTTGGTCAGAAGGTTCTTGATATACTTGGTGCAGATGGTGAATACGTTCCGTGTATGCATTCTGTTGGAAAACCTCTCGCAGCCGGCGAGAAAGACAATGGCAAATGGCCATGTGCTCCAATCGAGAAAAAGTATATCTCTCACTTTCCTGAAGAACGTACAATATGGTCATACGGTTCAGGTTACGGTGGGAACGCACTTCTTGGTAAGAAGTGTCTTGCTCTCCGTATTGCATCAGTTATCGCCCGTGATGAAGGCTGGCTTGCAGAACATATGCTTATTCTTGGTATCACCAATCCAAAGGGCGAGAAAAAGTATGTTGCAGCTGCATTCCCAAGCGCATGCGGTAAGACAAACCTCGCAATGCTTATTCCTACAATCCCAGGCTGGAAAGTAGAAACAATCGGTGATGATATTGCATGGATGAAATTCGGTGCTGATGGTCGTCTCTATGCTATCAACCCTGAAGCTGGTTTCTTCGGTGTTGCTCCAGGTACATCAATGGATTCAAATCCAAACGCAATGCATTCAATCGAAAAGAATACCATTTTCACAAACGTTGCTCTCACAGCAGACAAAGACGTATGGTGGGAAGGTATCGGATACAAAGCTCCCGGTAAAGTAATTGACTGGAACGGAAATGAATGGGAAGAGGGCAAGACAGATAAACCTGCAGCACATGCAAATGCACGTTTCACTGCTCCTGCAAGTCAGTGTCCGGCAATTGCTCCTGAATGGGAAAATCCTGCAGGTGTTCCAATCAGTGCAATTCTCTTTGGTGGCCGCCGTCCAGGCACAGTTCCTCTTGTGCATCAGGCAATGAGCTGGAATCATGGTGTGTTCATGGGATCAATCGTTGGATCAGAGGTAACTGCTGCTGCTCTTGATGTCAAGGCAGGAACAGTTCGTCGTGACCCGTTTGCAATGCTTCCATTCTGCGGATATCACATGGGTGATTACTTTGCACACTGGCTCAAGATTGGCAAAAAGTCAACAGCAGACAAGCTTCCAAAGATCTTCTTTGTCAACTGGTTCCGTAAGACAAAAGAGGGAAAGTGGTTGTGGCCCGGATACGGAGAAAACAGCCGTGTTCTAAAGTGGGTTTTCGAGCGTGCAAGCGGCGAAGGAAAAGCACAGGAATCTGCAATCGGTTATCTTCCAACAGAAGATGCTATCGATACAAATGGTCTTAACGTATCTGCTGAGGACATGAAAGAACTTCTTCGTGTCAACAAAGATGAGTGGTTTACAGAAATCGAGACAATTAAAGAGCATTATGCAAAGTTTGGTAATAGACTGCCAAAAGAGCTCAATGATGAGCTGGCAGCACTTGTTGCCCGTTTGAATAAGTAAATCAGTAAATGTAAAGAGACGCAGGCCAACAAGTTTGCGTCTCTTTTACTATCTATAGAAATCCCTACTGGAGGTACAATGCCCTGGTTTATCAAAACCAAAGCTGAACGTGAAGCACAGAAAAAGCTGTCCGAAGAGATCTGGACCAAGTGTCAGTCCTGCGGCGCTCACGTTTTCAAACAGGATTTTACAAACAATAACAACGTCTGCCCGAAGTGCAACTGGCATGGAAAGATGACAGCCTACGAGCGTATCGGAATCACCCTTGACAGTGGTTCTTTCAAGGAACTCAACGAGACTATTCGTCCGTCAGATCCCCTGAATTTTGTTGATGGAAAAGGATCTTATACGGAATCGGTCGAACGCGTAACAAAAAAAACCGGGCTTAATGAATCAGTGGTTACCGGCCTTGGTAAGATTAATGAAAAAGATGTCGTTATTGCGGTTATGGATTTCAGATTTCTTGGTGGAAGTCTTGGAAGCGGCACCGGAGAGAAAATTCTTCAGGCAGCCAACTATGCTTACGACCACAAGCTTCCGTATATCATTTTTTCTGCATCAGGTGGTGCCCGCATGCATGAGGGTATTCTGTCGCTGATGCAGATGGCTAAGACATGTGCCGGAATTGCTCGTCTTGACGAAAAACAACTTCCGTTTATCTCTGTTCTAACAGATCCGACAACCGGTGGCGTGAGTGCATCATACGCAATGGTTGGGGATATAAATATTGCTGAACCGGGTGCTCTTGTCGGTTTTGCAGGTCGTCGTGTGATTGAAAATACAATTAAACAGAAACTGCCGGATTCATTCCAGACATCAGAGTTTGTGCTGGAGCATGGATTTCTGGATATGGTTGTCCATCGCAGGGATTTGAAAAACACCCTCGCGGGGATCCTTTCATACTATAACAGATAGGGATGTGACATGAGTGAATTCGACTTTGAAAAACCGGTTGCTGAAATGGAAAAGGCGATCGAAAAACTTAAAAATATAAATGGTGAAAACAAGACAGATTTTAATGCTCAGCTTGCGGACCTCGAAGCAAAGCTTTTTGAACGCAAAAAAGAGATTTATGATAATTTGACCCCTTGGCAGACTGTTCAGGTTGCTCGTCATTCAAAGCGTCCGGTTTTGTTTGATTATATCAAGTACATTTTTACGGATTTTATCGAACTCCACGGGGACAGGCATTTTGGTGATGATCATGCGATGGTTGGTGGATTCGCGACGCTTGGCAAAGAGAAAGTGATGCTTATCGGCCACAGCAAGGGTAAAAATCTTGAAGAGAATATAAAACGTAATTTCGGTCAGGCTAAGCCGGAAGGGTATCGCAAGGCGCTTCGTTTGATGAGGCTTGCAGAGAAATATAATTTACCGATTGTGACCTTTTGTGATACACAGGGTGCATTTCCGGGGCTTGATGCAGAGGAACGGGGCCAGCATGAGGCGATCGCACGTAACCTTACCGAAATGGCAAAGATAAAAGTGCCGATCATCACTGTCGTTACCGGTGAAGGCGGCAGTGGCGGCGCACTTGGTATTGCAGTTGGTGATTCTGTGTGTATGTTGTCGTATGCAGTCTATTCCGTAATATCCCCTGAGGGCTGTGCGGGTATTCTCTGGCGTGATGCGTCATTTTCGCCGCAAGCTGCAGAAGCGCTCAAGATTACTGCAAAATCACTTCTTGAACTTGGCGTAATTGATGAAATCATTCAGGAGCCGGTTGGTGGTGCTCATACAGATCCTCAGAAGACCGCTGAAGAGATCAGGATCGTTGTTCTTAAACATATCAAGAAACATAGCGGTCAGTCAACCTCAAAACTTCTATCAAAGCGTTTTGACAAATTCGCAGCGATGGGTAAATTTACAAAATAACCATAAGGAAATTCTCAATGACAACAAAAACAAAAACTGAAGAGAAGATCCCGCTGAGGATTACCGATACTACGTTACGTGATGCGCATCAGTCGCTCTGGGCTACCCGCATGCGTACTGAAGATATAATGCGTATTATTGATGTAGTTGACAATGCGGGATATTATTCGCTTGAATGCTGGGGCGGTGCCACATTTGATGTCTGTCTGCGTTTCCTTCGCGAAAATCCATGGGAACGTCTCCGGATGATCAAGTCAAAAGCAAAGAACACACCGCTTCAGATGCTGCTTCGCGGGCAGAATCTTGTCGGGTACAAAAACTATGCCGATGATGTTGTTGACAGATTTGTAGCACTTGCATGTCAGAATGGTATTGATATTTTCAGAGTATTTGATGCGCTCAACGATACACGTAACCTTGAAGCTGCGATTAAGGCTGTAAAAAAACACGGTGGGCATGCACAGGGTACACTCTGCTATACAATTTCACCAGTACATACAATCGAGAAATTTGTTAAGCATGCCAAAGATCAGGTGTCCCTTGGTGTTGACTCAATCGTTATCAAGGATATGGCCGGTATTCTTTCGCCGGTACATGCAGAGAAACTTGTTGGTGCACTTGTAAAGGAAGTCGGAGTGCCGATTCAGGTTCACTCGCATGCGTCAAGCGGTATGGCGATGACAATGTATACAGCAGCGGCTTATGCAGGAGCAGGCGCGATCGATTGCGCGATTTCGTCAATGGCAGGTACATCATCACAGCCACCGGTCGAAACAATGGTTGCGATTTTCGCAGAATCGAAATTTGATACAGGACTTGACCTTGATGCTCTCGGAAAAATTGCAAAGTACTTTGATGAGCTCGCACCCAAACGTCGTCAGAATAACTCATTTCAGGCATATATTGATCCCGGAATTCTTGTACATCAGATCCCGGGCGGGATGATTTCCAATTTCAGGTCACAGCTTGATCAGCAGAAGGCTCTTGACAAGTTGCCACTTGTACTTGATGAAGTATCACGCGTTCGCGAGGATCTCGGATATCCTCCGCTTGTCACACCGACAAGTCAGATCGTTGGTACACAGGCCGTGATGAATATTATTGCGGGTGAACGATACAAGATGGTTCCAAACGAAGTTAAAGAGTATTGTCGCGGAATGTACGGTCGTTCACCGGCTCCTATTAAACCAGAATTTATTAAGAAAATCCTTGGTGATGAGAAACCGATCGATTATCGTCCGGCTGATAAAATTGCGCCAATGCTTCCGAAGGCAACTGATGGCATTGATCCTAAATTTATTGCGCATGAAGAGGACATCGTTTCCTACATAATGCTTCCTGAACCAGCACTTGAGTATTTTAAATACCGTGCGACTCCGGTCGAGCAGCGTCCGGAAACACCGGCCGACCTTGAGATTAAGAAGCAGGATAAGAAGGATGTTGCACCAGCTCCGGCACCGGCAGCTTCTCCAGTTGATCTGGATGCAACTCCGGCGCAGACTCCTGTTGCAGTTCCCGGTAATTTCCAGAGTGTTGCGGATGAGCTTCTTGGCAAGATTGATGGGCTTACACTTGACGAACTGATCTTCAGGAAGGGTGATTTTACCATTGCAGTACGTCCGTCATGTGTTCCAGCTGTAGCTGCATCACATCGTACAATACATGTATCGGCTCCTTCGGCAGCTCAAACAGCTGCAGCATCAGCTCCGGCAAAGGCTGCAGCTTCTGTGGCACCTGCCGCAGCACCGGCAGCATCTGTTGCAGAAGTAAAGCCTGGAAAAACAATTGCCGCACCTATCGGAGGAAAGTTTTACACATCAGCAGGACCAGGGAAACCTAAGTTCTGTAAAGAAGGTGATGTGGTTGATGCTGGGGGGAAAGTATGTATCGTTGAAGCAATGAAGCTCTTTAATGAGATTGCAACACCGTCAAGATGCAAAGTCATAAAGTTCCTTGTTGCTGATGGCGCAACTGTCGAGAAGGATCAACCGCTTGTTTCTATTGAAGAAATTTAAGTATTAAGATTTTGTTTATTTTAATAAAGCTCCGGACGTAATTGTTCGGGGCTTTTTTATTTCCCCCATAAATAAAATGTGTTCCTGAGCGAAACCATTGGAGTACAGGATGCGGTAATTAGATGGTATCGTTACTGCTGGCAATATGTTCTAACCACTTTCTGTTAGATCTTATTGTGAATAATGATGGTGAAAATTATTTTAATCACTTATTTAAATAATGGAGTAGTACATTTACAGTCGGTCTTAACCTATAGATATGGTTTAGTTGTTGGATTACATCAATGCGATTTTTAGTTGCTGCACTATGAGAATCCTTCATTGTGGGTGAATGTTCACTCAACCGATATTTTTACAACAATGTAACGCATTAATTTATTGGTTCTTATAAGGACTATTCAGGAGTTTTTATGAAATTTCGCCTCAGTGCGCTATTGTTACTTCTTACATGTTTAATCATCTCTGTACAGGCAAAGGTGCTCGATTCACTGGTAATCGAAGGACTAAGTATCAACTCTCCGGGTGTTGTCCGCAATGCGCTTGAAATTCGTGAAAAACGTCAGTTTACAACTTCAGATATTCAGGAATCAATCCGTAAACTCTATTCTTTGGGGCTTTTTAAGGGAATAGAGTTTTTTATTCTTAATGAGACCGATTCCAGTGCGTCCCTGAAATTATCACTGATCGAAAACTCAATTTGCGAGAACTATGAGTTTCATGGCAATAAGAAGCTTAAAGCTAAAGAACTGGAAGAGAAAATCACGTTGAAACGCGGGCAGATTCTTACTGATGCTGTTTTATTCAGGAATGAAAAAATCCTGCGCGATTTTTATGCTGAAAAAGGGTATAATCTTGCTGAAATCACCACCGAGCAGATTTCAACAAAGATTCCCGGAAATGTAATTGTCAAATTTACAATCAAGGAAAATGCCCAGGTTAGAATTACAAACATAACGTTTGATGGTAATACCAACATGGAAACGAGAAAACTGGCAAGAAAATTCAAGACGAAAAGTCATAAGTGGTATCGCTCCGGTGACTTTAATAAGGACCTTTACAGAGCACATCTTGATACATTAATGATGTTCTATAATGAGAAAGGGTTCCTTGATGCGTCTGTGGAAAGTGACAGCGTCTGGTATAGCGAAAACAAAAGAGATTTGAATATTTACATAAAGGTAAATGAAGGTCGCAGGTATGTAACGGGTAACTTCTTCTTTTCAGGAAATAAAATTATTGAGACGGATACTTTAAATGGGCAGATTGCTCTTAAAAAAGGAAAACCATTTCAAAAGTCAAAATATGACCTGACAAAATATATGGTGGAGAATGCCTATCGTGATGAGGGGTATCTCTGGGTTCAGGTTGATGATCGGAAGAGTTTCAGGGGTGATACCATTGATGTTACCTTTTCGATTGTTGAGGGGCGCGCGGCAGTAGTTCGAAAAATTGATGTAAAAGGAAATTCAAAGACGCTTGACAAAGTGGTACGTCGCGAATTGAGCTGTATGCCGGGGAAGAAATATAAACAAAAACTCATGATGCGAAGCCGTCAGGAGCTTATGGGACTTAATTTTTTCTCCGATATCAGGCCGGATCTGATTCCTGTGGAGGATGGTACTATCGACCTTGTCTTTGATGTTACCGAAAAGGATAATATCGGACAGCTTCAGATCGGTGCGGCACTTGCCGCTAACAGCGGATTTGTAGGCACATTTTCTACTGCTATACCAAATTTCAGAGGTACCGGTGAGGAACTTAAAGTCAGTTTGGAGTATGGTGCAAATCGTCAGAATGCTGTGCTTAGTTTTACTGAGCCCTGGGCATTTGACAAACCAATGTCACTTGGTGGAAGTCTTTTCTATACGAACACGGAAGGTGATCTGGAAGACAGTAAAATTTACGGTCTGACGGTAAATACCGTACGTACACGACTTAAGTGGCCGGATGACCTTTTCAGGTTGCGTCTATCATATACAGTAAGCTATGAGGAATCCGACAGAACAGACTCTACCTATAGCGATTTGAAGGTTATCGAGGATGGCTGGACAAGCAAAATCGGTTTTGGTATTGAACGCCGTGATCTGGATCTTGCTATTTTTCCCACACGAGGATCACGTTTATCGATAGATCCGGAGTTTTGTGGATTTGGCGGAGATTTCAACTATTTCAAAGGTACAATTTCCTATGATCATTACTTCGCTCTTCCGTATAAATTTGTTCTCAGTTCACGCTCAAAAATAGGTACGATTCAAAAACTCTTTAAGGATGATGTTTACATTTCGGCATCGGATCTGTTTAGTGTCGGTGGTGTCTATGTTGATGCAGATCTTAGAGGGTATCCAGACAACGATCCGTTTGGGGGATATTCAGAAAATCAGGCAACCGGTTTGAACATGTATGCAACAACACTTGAACTCAGGTATCCTGTTCTTGATCAGCAATTGTATGTTCTTGGATTTATGGATTATGGTAACACGGTGGAAAGACTCTCAGATATCAGCCTGACAAATGTGTATAAAGGTATTGGCGCAGGAGTACGGATTAGCTTACCAATGATCGGTATGCTCGGGTTTGATTTCGGCTGGGGTCTCGACTATCCAAATAAGAAGAATTCATTTGCAAAAAATGAAACGGAATTCCATTTCCATTTCATGATGAACCGGGGTTTTTAACAGTAATTTATTGTAAAGATTAGATAAGAAATTTACTTTTTAAGTATCAGTGTCAGATTATTATAAGACTTTTTATACAGGAGGATTTTCAATGCGTAAAATTATCGCAACGGGTATGCTTGCAATCTGTGCAACGGTATCGTTCACATGGGCTGAGTTGAAAATTGGTTTTATCAATTCTGAAGCTATTTTTCAGGAATTTGAAGGGACCAAGCAGGCACAGGAAAAGTTTAATAAAGAAGTTGCAAAATGGGAGCAGGATGCATCCAAAAAACAAAAAGAAATTAAAGACATGAAAGAACAGATTGATAAGCAGAGTTTACTTCTCAGTGCTGAAAGAAAAAAAGCTCTCGAAGATTCTCTTGAAATGAAAATGGCACAGTATCAGAAGTTCCTTCAGGAGAAATTCGGTCAGAAAGGTGAGGCGCTTACAAAGAATGAAGAGCTTACAAAACCGATTATTGAAAAGATCAACAAAATCATTGATAAAATAGCAAAAGAAGAGAACTTCGATTTTATTTATGATGCACGTGCGGGTGGTATTGTATATGCAAAACCGGCATACGATTTAAGTAAAAGGGTACTCGATCTCTTAAATAAGGAAAAATAGTGGTTACACTTGCTGATATAGCAAAAATTATCGGTTCAGCTGTTCCTGATGGTTCGGCTGAACTTGTCGTTTCGGGAATAAAATCACCGGTTCATGCAACGAATACCGATATTACATTTCTGTCAAGTAAGGATTTTCTTGAGCAGGTAAAGCGCAGCGTTTGTACTGCGGTGATTGTCAAAGCCGGAGAGCGCATTGATGGAAAAATCTGCCTTGAGGTTGACGATCCGTATGTAGCATATGCAAAGGTTGCTAATTATTTCGAAGACCGGTCGCCATTATTCAATGAAGGCATTTCGAAAGATGCGATAGTTGACAAATCAGCAGTAATCGATCCGTCTGTTTCTGTTGGTCCCGGAACGATTATAGGGGCAGCGGTCACTATTGGCAAATGTTGCCGGATTGGGGCCCGTTGTGTGATTGAACGGGATTCAAAGATTGGTTCTGATTGCAGAATTGACAGTGGAGCGATCATCCGGTGGGGAACAGTTATCGGAAGTCGTAGTGTGATACAATCCTCTGCAGTAATCGGTAGTGATGGTTTCGGGAACGCACGTGAAAAAGATGGCTCCTGGATCCGCATTCCTGCATTTGGAAATGTCGTTATCGGTGACGATACTGAGATCGGTGCCGGGACAACCATTGACAGGGGAAACTTCGAGCCTACGGTTATCGGTAATGGGGTAAAACTCGACAACCTTATACATATTGCTCATAATGTCACCATTGATGAAAACACTGCTATCGCGGCACAGACAGGAATCAGTGGCTCAACCAAAATCGGAAAACGGGTAATCATTGGTGGTCAGGCCGGTTTTGTGGGGCATATAGAAATTGGTGATGATACCTTTGTCGGTGCAAAAGCAGGCATCTCAAAAGGCACTCCGCCAAAATCAAAAATAACCGGATACCCTGCACGTGATCTCATGACCATGCGCCGCATTGAGGCATCACAAATGGAACTGCCGGCATTGCTAAAAGATATTAAGAAAATTAAGAAACAATTGAATATTGACAATTAGGACTCCTTGATGTCTCTCTCTTCTATTGTCCACAGACTACAGACTACTGACTATAGTCTACTTTCATAAGTAAGAAAGGAATTCTCGCACTCATGGCCTTTCAGCATACGATTGGTAACAAAGCTTCACTTAAAGGTGTTGGACTCCACACCGGTGTTCCTACTACAGTTACGATTAATCCTGTGCCGGAAAACTCCGGTATTCGTTTTGTCAGGACTGATCTGCCAAATAAACCGGAAATCAAAGCCGATATAGATAATGTAGTGGATTTGTCGAGAGGAACCTGCATCGGTAAAGATGATGCCCGTGTTTACACTGTTGAGCATATCATGTCTGCTTTTGCGGGACTTAAAATTGATAATTGTCTTGTTGAGGTTGAAGCTCAGGAAATCCCATTGATGGATGGTAGTGCCATGCCGTATGTGGAATTGATTCAGAGCGCAGGAATTGTTGAGCAGAGTGCCGAAAGAGAATATCTGACAATAGAGCAGCCTATCATGTATGTTAAAGGTGATGTCGCACTGGGAGTTTTTCCTCTTGACTACTTCAGATTGACACTTGAAGTCGATTATAACTATCCTGCGCTTGGTGCGCAGTACACAACGATGTTCTCACTTGATGATTACATCAATGACTTCGCTCCGTCACGTACATTCTGTTTCCTTTCTGAAATCGAAAAGCTTCGTGAACAGGGCCTTATTAAAGGCGGATCGCTTGACAGTGCGCTTGTTGTTCAGGATATCGAATTAACTAATGAACATGTTGAATACATCCGCCGTCTGTTTAACTGGCATGGGCCTGTCGAGGGTGGAAAAAATGGTTTCCTGAATAATACGGAATTACGTTTTTATAACGAACCGTGTCGTCACAAAGCACTCGATCTTGTCGGAGATCTCTATCTTTTGGGAAAACCGCTGAACGCACATATCATTGGTGCCCGTACGGGACATGCTGCAAACATTGCCGTTGCAAAACAGATTCGTGATTTGATCACTAAGACTCTCAAGAAGAAAGAGGGCACGATCATTCAACTTGGCTATGAGGAAATTCTTAAAACGATTCCACATAGGCATCCATTTTTATTTGTTGACAAAGTACTTGAAATAGTTCCTGGAAAAAGAATCGTAGCTCAGAAGAATGTATCATTTAATGATAACTTTTTTGAGGGGCACTTTCCCGGAAATCCGGTGATGCCCGGGGTGCTTCAGATTGAGGCGCTTGCGCAGGCTGCGACGATAATGGGATTGTTTGGCAAAAGTGAAGAGGAACGAAAGGTCTTATTCCTTGGCATTGACAGTGCGAGATTTCGTGGAATTGTTCGTCCCGGTGATACACTTCGTCTTGAGGTGGTTATGACACAATTCAGACGTGGTACAGGAAAATTTGAAGGTAAGGCATATGTGGGTGATAAGCTTGTTTGTGAAGCGAATATGCTTGCGATGCTTGGTGTTTAACAAGAGAGAAATAGCAGATGTCAACGAAAATTCATCCTACCGTAATTCTTGAACCAGGTGTGCAAATCGGTGAGGATACTGTTGTAGGACCATATACCGTTATTGAAAAAGATGTAGTTGTCGGGGACAGATGTATCATTGGTCCCCATGTAATGCTTGGCGAGGGATGCAGAATTGGTAATGAATCCCATATATTCAAAGGTGCAGCAATCGGTCTTGAGCCTCAGGATAAAAAATTTGATAACGAAAAAACATATACTTTTATAGGGAACCGTACTGTCCTCAGGGAGTTTGTTACTGTAAACAGGGGTACTGTTGATAGAGGAGAAACACGAATCGGCGATGACTGCTGGATTATGGCGTATTGTCATGTCGCACATGATTGTCTTCTTGGTAACGATGTCACTATATCAAATGGTCTGGCAATGGCTGGTCATGTAGAAGTCGGCAACCATGTTACGATTGGCGGTATTGTTCCGATTCATCAATTTACACGTATTGGCGATTATGCAATAGTAGGAGCTGTAACGCGTCCTTTCATGGATGTTGTGCCCTTCTCCATGGTTGGGGGCGAAGCAACGACGCACATTATTGGTATTAACAAAGTGGGACTTGAACGTCATGGCTTCTCGGAAGAACGGAGAGCTGATATAAAGCGTGCTTACAGGATTCTGTTTCGGGATGGATTGAAGCTGGCTGATGCAATAAAGTTACTCAGTGAAAAATTCCCGGCCAATGATGATATTAAACTGCTGATTGACTTTTTGCAAAAACCATCAAAGCGCGGTATTATGCGTATGTCGAATGATCAGGCTGCAATTTGATAAAAGTATGAAACATCCAATTGGAATATTTGATTCTGGCTATGGTGGTATGACAGTTCTCAGGGAGATTGTTGCATCATTGCCTGAATACGATTTTATTTACGCAGGTGATAATGCACGGTCACCGTATGGCACACGGTCGTTTGAGACTGTTTACCGATACACACTGGAAGCGGTAACGTGGTTGTTCAATCAGGGGTGTGAATTGGTCATCCTTGCCTGTAACACTGCGTCCGCCAAAGCGCTCAGGACTATTCAACAGAAAGATTTGTCAGTAATTGCACCGGGTAAACGTGTTCTTGGTGTTATCCGCCCGATTACTGAGGTGGCTGGCAATTTCTCAAACAGTAAACACATTGGCATATTTGCCACTCCTGGAACAGTTAAATCCAATACGTATGTCATTGAAATAAAAAAGTTTTTTCCTGAGTGCATTGTTACACAGGAAGCGTGTCCCATGTGGGTTCCGTTAATAGAAAATAATGAACACTGTTCTGATGGTGCAGATTTTTTTATTCGTAAAAATGTTCAAAATCTACTCAATGCAGCTCCTCAGATCGATACCGTTATTCTCGGATGTACGCATTATCCTTTTATTTATGATAAAATTGCTTCATTACTGCCAGAAAACGTGACCATCATTAATCAGGGAACTATTGTCGCCCGAAGCCTGCTTGATTATTTGCGAAGGCATCCCGAAATAGATTGCAAAATGTCAAGAAACCGCGACATCAGGTTCTTTACATCTGAAACACCTGGTGGGTTTGACAAACTGGCAATGATGTTTTTCGGAAATGAAATCCGGTCAGTTCAGGTAGACTTCGAAAAAGTATCATGATGTGCACGTACGGCATAAGCCATATTCCGTTTATTTAACTCGTTAAATTACATTCTCTTACAAAATTGTATCGTTCGTTTTTCACCTTACATCTTTACCGGTTTAATCATTTATACAACATTGTTGCAGCTGGAAAACCGTACCGGCTGATCATTGAAAAACGAAATGGTTTTTTTGAAAGAATAAAAATAATAAACGTACCAAAATTCTCTCGAATATTTATTTGGGACAGGTTATAATGAGAATCGGGATACCCATGTGCTTAACAAATGATAGGCAGATACGTACTTATGGAAATAGCTGAATTTCTTATCGAACTGATTAAGCAGTACGGTTATATTATCGTTTTTCTTGCCATTTTTCTTGAGAGTATGGGTGTTCCCATGCCGGGAGAGACAGCACTTATTATTGCTGCGGCTGCTGCCGGGACAGGACATCTTAATATCTATGGTGTTATTATTGCCGCGGCAACAGGTGCGATTATTGGTGATGGAATAGGGTATTGGATCGGCCGTAAACTCGGACGTCCGTTTCTTGAAAAACACGGCCGATGGTTTCACTTGACAGAAGACAGGATGTTCAAACTTGAAAAACTGTTTGTTAAACATGGACCTATGACAGTTTTTTTTGGTCGCTTTTTTTCACTCTTGCGTACGTATGCGGCACTCTTTGCAGGTGTCTGGCGCATGAAATATACTGTGTTCACTTTGTATAATGCTCTTGGTGGAATGGCCTGGGCGGTTATTATGGGTATGCTCGGTTACCTGTTTGGTCAGAATCTGCCGCTGCTTGAAAAAGTAGCCAAAACGATCGGCTGGGCACTCACGATACCTCTTATTTGCATTATTGCCAGTGTATTTATGTGGCGATGGTCAATAAAGCACAAAGATTTAGTGAGGAGCCGGTTTACCAGTATTCTGAGAAAAATCGGATATTACTATGTCATTAACCGATTCTCATGGCAGATTCATTGGCTGCTGCGTCACTGGACTGCTGCTCAATATACAATTCTTCATATTACCACAGGACTCATACTGGCATGTACCGGAATTTTCATTTTTGTAAAAGTTTCAGTCAGTGCATTTACTGATAAGAAAATTGCTGAATGGGATTCCATTGTATTCACCACTATGCAATCCTGGGCAACGCCGGTTTCGACAGCAATATTTAAAATAATCACGGTAATTGGTTCGTATGGAGTTACTGTTGCAGCGATATCGACAGTTATTCTTTTTATTATTAAACGGAAGTGGGTTAATGCGATTACTATGGCTGCAGTAGTTGCCGGCGGGCAGGTTATTGTATTTGTATTGAAACTTCTGTATGCACGTCAATCACCGGTAGTGGATCATAATGCAATTATTACCTGGCTTGGGTTTAGTTTTCCGAGTGGTCATGTGATGGGTTCTCTGGTAATTCTGGGTATGCTCTCATATTTCCTTATTATTTTTTCGAAAAAATGGGTATTTAGAACAGGAGTCGCGTTTCTTACTGCAATTATCGTTTTATTTGTTGCATTCAGTAGAATATATCTTGGTGAAAACTATCTCAGTGATGTAATCTGTGGACTTGCCGGTGGATTTGTCTGGCTAAGTGGATGTATTACAGCACTTGAGCTTCTAAGGCGTGGACAAGTCGGCGATCGCAGAAGGAAAAAGCGTATCGTTGTAAAGGTTGAAGTTGCAACCCCGCAAAAATAGATAATCCGGAAATCCACTCTCGCAGGGCCGCTGTTTTTTTTACTGCATGAATCTGAGTTTTCACATGTTATAATTTCGGGACATGAATTATTTTAGCTATGTGATAAATTGTTTTTTAGACAGACTTACATGAAAGATGAAGGTGTTATTGCATATGCTTAAAAAGAATCCACTGCTGATCGTTGTGCTGTTATTGTTCATTGTGCTTCCATTTTTTAATAAATCAATCTCCTTCATAACAGATTATTTCTGGTTTGGTGAAATCGGATTAACGAATGTATTCACAAAAATCTTCTTTACAAAAGTAATGTGCGGACTGGTTGGTTTTCTCTTTACGCTTATTGTATTATGGCTGAATCTGTTTGTTGCTGATAAATTTTCGTCAGGCAAAGTATTCATTCCATCATCGATGGTTGGTTATGCGGTATTCAGTCAGCTTTCAAAATTCAGTCTGAAAGTGTTTTTTCTAATAACTGCAGTCATCGCACTTTTCGTTGGTATCTGGGCATCAGGACAGTGGGAGTTATATCTTCAATTTATCAACGCAACTTCATTTAATATTGCCGATCCGCTTTTTAAACGTGATATTGGTTATTATGTTTTTTCTCTTCCTTTTTTGAGATCTGCGGTATATGGCATTACCGGTATTCTGGTAGTCTCCCTTGTTCTATCAGTGATTATTTATATCATAAGAGGTGGTATCTATGTTGCATCACTACCCCTGAACATTCCATTGAAACCGCGAGCTCATCTATTGATTCTGGGATCAATAATCATTGCCCTTTTCTATTTCCATTTTGATTTCTCGTTATCATCAATGGTTACCAGAAGCAGTACGATATTAAACGGTGCCGGGTATGCTGATGTCAATTTTGAAATTCCGGTACTCAAATTCCTGAAAATTGTATCACTTATTGGAGCTGTTGTTGTTTTATCAAGTGTTTTTGTGCGCACTTTTGTTTTTGCTGGAGGTATTGCAGTACTCCTTCTGATTGGTGCTCTGGTTGGTTCTGTTGGTAATCAGGTGCTTCACAAATTCGTAGTTGCACCAAATGAGCTGTCACGGGAAACACCCTATATCAATTTGAGTATAGAAGGGACACAGGCAGCCTATAACATAGATAAAATCCAGGAAGTGGAGTTCTCACCGACAGAAGATCTTTCGAGAGCTGATCTTGAAGAAAATTCGGCTACGCTGAAAAATATTCGGCTCTGGGACCACAAACCGCTTCAGAGAACGTACAGTCAATTGCAGGAAATCCGGACCTATTATGAATTTCTTGATGTTGATAATGACCGCTATATGATTGACGGAGAGTTGCGCCAGGTAATGCTCTCTCCGCGGGAACTTGTACCATCAAGTCTTCCGAGCCGGATATGGATTAATGAACGGTTGTCGTATACA
>CAYMGX010000006.1:19989-57042 GCA_964390065.1 uncultured Fibrobacter sp.
CACGGTTATGGATTATGTCTTGGTCCGGTTAATCAGGTGACAAAAGAGGGACTGCCGGAGTTTTTCATAAAGAATATTCCGCCGGTTGCTTCAAGCTCTATTTCTGTCAATCGGCCAGAGATTTACTTTGGAGAATCTGATGCCGGTTACGTTGTTGTAAATACTGCCGCCAAGGAGTTTGATTATCCATCAGGGGAACAGAATGTTTATAGTGATTATGATGGAACCGGTGGAATAAAAATCGGTAACATCTTCAAACGTCTTCTCTTTGTAGCCCATTTTAAAGAGTTGAAACTGCTTCTGTCAAACGATATCAAGTCTGACAGCCGTGTTCTTATGCATCGCCAGATTCTTCAGCGTGTACAACATGTTGCTCCGTTTTTTAAATACGATCAGGATCCGTATATGGTTATTACCGATAACGGACATCTGATCTGGATTGTTGACGGATACACAATTACAGATGCTTATCCGTATTCTTATAATTCCGGAGGATTAAACTATATCAGAAACTCTGTAAAAGTATGTGTTGATGCTTATAACGGGGATATAAAATTTTATCTTTCAGACGATAATGATCCTATTGTCAAAATGTATGCTTCAATGTTTCCCGGTATGATTCAATCAATTGATAAAATGCCACAGGATATCAGGTCCCATTTGCGTTATCCTCAATCGATGTTTGCCCTTCAGGCAAAAGTTTATTCGACATTTCACATGACAGATCCGCAGGTGTTTTACAATAAGGAAGATTTATGGAAAGTCCCCGGAACTCAAAACGGTATTGAAACACCAATGGCACCATATTACACAATCATGAAACTTGCCGGGGTAGGGGATAAAGAAGAATTTATTCTGATGGTACCGTTTACGCCTGCTAAAAAAGACAATATGATAGCATGGCTGGCAGCACGCTGTGATGGTGATGATTATGGGAAGCTATTAGTGTTTAATTTTCCGAAACAGAAACTTGTATACGGTCCGCGTCAGATTGATTCGCGTATAAATCAGGATCCAGAAATTGCCCGTCAATTGACTTTGTGGAATCAGGGTGGTTCACGGGTATTAAGGGGAAGTTTGCTCGTAATACCGGTCGAACAGTCATTGCTTTTTGTTCAGCCGCTTTATATTGAAGCACAGGGGGGGGGCGGATTACCAGAATTAAAAAGGGTCATAGTTGCATTTGGAAACTCGATTGCAATGGAGGAGAATCTGGAGCTGTCGTTATCCAGAATTTTCGGCAGGTTTGAAGCAAATGGTACCAAATCTAAATCCCTGCAATCAGGTATCGTTTCTGAAGCCGTATTGACTCAGTCAGAATACATGAGTTCAGTAAAGGAACTCATTTCCGTGGCACAGAATGAATACGAGAAAGGCTTGAAGGCTCTTACCTCCGGAGATCTTGGGGGATATGGTGATGCGATGAAACGTGTCAGGGAGCTGATTAACGAGATGGCAAAGAAGATACAATAAGTTACGGAATATACCAGCGCCCGATTGACGTAACTTTTGGAGCAGTTCCATTATCAAATGGAACTGCTACTCCGGAGATGGATGCATTTACTGTCAGGCCCAGTGCTAATGGTATGCGCATCTCAACAGGGATTGTAAGTGTTTCAATACTTGAAATCGGTATCGCCTGAAAATACGTTTTTAAGTACTCTTGAATTGTCAAGTTGTTGGCTCCGCCACCTGAAATTAAAATCCGCTCCGGAGGGGGGTTATCCTTGTATTCGGTTCTGTAATAATCATATATCGATCGTGCTGTGAGCGCGGTGAGTGTTGCAATTCTGTCGTGTGGCGGAAGTTTTGAAACTTCCATTGTGTCAAGGATGTAGTCAAACTGGCCGGATGCAGCGGTTTTTTCACCGTTCTTCGCAAACCATGGTGCAGAAGCAAGCGTGTTGAGCAGTTCACCTTCGACTTTCCCCATTGATGCAAGATTTCCATCTCTGTCAAACGATTCCCCTTCAAGAATGGATTTCGCGACTCTGTCAATAAGACAGGTTCCGGGACCGGTAATGGAATCAACAGGAACCGTAGACCTGGATGTGTCAATGATTGTCAAATGAGAAAAAATACCAATATTTAAAAGCATCGTTATTCCAGGGCATTTTGACAGAATAATCCGGTTTCCGGGATTTACCGGAAATGCTCCGGTGCCTCCCGCAAGAAGATTGTTCCTTGTGAAATCAGAAATAACAGGCGTATTGAGTGAGCTCGCAATGAATTGTGGATCCCCAGCACTGATATCCCAGTACTTCTGTTGAGAATTCTCTTCAGTAAGACATTTCCACAATATCATTTTGTTAACAACAACAAAATGCGGAGTACTGACAGATCGTGATGTTTGTACCAATGTTGTTTTAATGCACTCAAACATCAACTGCGAAACTTTAAAATCAAGGTATGGCAAATCGGATGAATTCAGATCAGAAAGCGAACCGGAATTTAAAATTTCCTGAATGGCGGTAATCCTCTGAGGATAGGAAATTTTGGAATGGGCAAGTATCTCCCATGTCTGGCCATTTGATGCAAAATAAAGACACTGAATACCGCCTTGTGAACCACCGCACGATACAACAAGGCACCTGCGGTTTTTGATTTTTTTTAGTTTAGAAATACTTGCAACACTCATCAACAATCTCCAGTATCATAGAAATATACCTGTGAGCACACATACACACATCACTGAAGTAAAGGGATTACAGTGATTAAAATAATATCTTCATATTGGTGTCAGGCCAATATTTAACTTTATTTAAATTTTTCCGTGTGTGAATAAATGACTTGTTGTATATGAACAACACCAGAGTAAGTGTTTATTGAGTGTAAATAAACAGAACCACATTTGTTCAGTTATGTGTGTCCTGTGGTTCCTTTATCAGTAATATGTATAAAATATTCAATGTTGTGAAAATTAACAACATTGAATATAAATCAACACACTATATCGTCATGTCTGATAACGGTTGTTTTACTTGTCTGCAAGTACTTTTAATGACCGGTTTCTATATGAATATTTCAGACGATGAATAGCTTTTTCCTTTATCTGACGAACCCGCTCACGTGTAAGGTGAAGCTGTTTCCCTATTTCATCAAGAGTATACGGTGCATCCTCACCCATACCAAAATAAAGTTTTAATACCTGACGTTCCCGTACATTAAGGGTCTCAAGCACTTTACCAATGCTGTTTGCCATTGACATTTCAATAAGATTGGTATCCGGCATCTCTTGATTCTCATCATGAAGAAGATCAATCAAACCGGTACTGTCATCTGACTGTAACGGCGTATCAAGTGACATAGATCGATTGCCAATTCTTTGAATGGTAATAATTTCGTCCTCTGAGATACCAAGCTCTTCGGCAATTTCTGAAGCACTCGGCATGCGGCTGAAGCGCTGCTCGAGTTTTGATTGAGTTTTTCCAACCTTATGGATAATACCGACTCTGTTTAACGGAACGCGCGTTATTCTTGATCTATCAGCAAGTGCACGAAGAATCGACTGACGAATCCACCACACCGCGTAAGAGATAAATTTGAAATTCCGTTTTTCATCAAAACGTTTGGCAGCCTGAATTAATCCAAGGTTTCCCTCACTGATAAGCTCACCCAACGGAAGTCCCTGATTCTGATAGTTTCTTGCAACGCTTACAACAAAGCGAAGATTCGCATTAATCAATTTCTCAAGTGCTTTTTTATCACCGGAACGAATTTTCACAGCGAGCTTTGATTCTTCTTCAGCAGATAGCGACTTGTTTTTACTTATATCTTTAAGGTAGAGCTCCACAGAAGACTCATCCGGTACAATCATTTTACGTTCCATCAGTTACCCCCAAACAGAGATATGTTACTATCATACCTCTTTAATGTATTTACAGATTATTGAAAAGGAACCTATACTTACCATACCTGCACTGATTTCAAGGTGATGGGCAGGAACCGGTAACAATTTCATACAGAACTGCCGATTATTCAGATCGCTGCAGGACTGGTTGCAGTACACTTGTACTTAAATTGCATTCTTACTACGATTTACGCTAATTCATTATTGCTTAATATCTTAAATATTTTAAGAAAACAGGGATGCAAATTAAACGGTAGTGTAACCTGCTAAACCTTAAAAATAAAAAACACTGCAGCAATGATAAATAAGAAGCCGACAATATAATTCCAGCGGAATTGCTCACCAAGATAAACTATTGAAAATATAGAAAAAACAAACAGCGTAATCACTTCCTGGATCGTTTTTAGCTGAACTGCATTAAATTGTCCATGACCGATTCTGTTTGCCGGTACCTGAAAACAGTATTCTGCAAATGCGATTAACCAACTTACAATAATGACTATCCATAATGGTGAATGTTTAAATTTCAGATGCCCGTACCAGGCAAATGTCATAAAAATATTTGAAATAAAAAGTAATATGACCGTTTTCATTGCCACCCTTTCTGATGATAGCAAAAAATAATATAAAAATTGTTGATTCTAAAAAAATATTTCACTATTTTCAAATGAAAGCAGACTGGCAGGGCCGATAGAGTTCAGAAGATTATCTGCATTCTACCGGCCTTTTCTATGCTCAAAAAGCTGTCTGCCAACAGGTAATTGTACCTGATTATTGTAGTGAATTTCTACAGGAATAATAAATAAAATCGGGAGGGCTGTAATGGCAGAGAATGGAAGGATTTATCTTGAGACAGCTGAAAAAGCAAAGGTTGAACTCCCTGTTTTACAGGGTACACAGGGTAGTAGTGCTTTTGATGCCACAAATTTGAAAAAACTTACCGGCTATTTCAGTTATGATCAGGGACTCGCGAATACAGCTGTTTGTCAAAGTAAGATCACGTTTGTTGATGGTGAGAAGGGTATCCTCAGGTATAGGGGTTATGATATTGCGGATCTTGCTGAGGGATGTAAGTTCGTTGAAGTTGCGTATCTTCTGGTTCATGGAAAACTTCCTGATGCAAAAGAGTCAACGGAATTCAGTGAGCATTTGAATGAGCATTCCATGATTCACGAGGATATGAATCACTTTTTTACGGGTTTTCCAACGCGGGCGCATCCAATGTCAATACTGTCTTCCATGGTGACATCGTTGTTTACATTTTATCCTCACATATTGGACGATGATCCTAATTTTGATATTACTGCAGCTCGTCTTATCTCAAAAGTACGAACAATTGCTGCTTACTCATACAAGAAATCCCATGGGCTTCCAATTGTATATCCCCGGTATGATCTGTCTTATTGTGCAAATTTCCTGAACATGATGTTTTCATCTCCGGTGAGAAAGTATGAAATCGATCCGTATTATGTGGAAGTACTTAACAAATTACTTATACTTCATGCGGATCATGAACAGAACTGCTCGACTACAGCTGTGCGTCTTGTCGCAAGCGCACGTGGAAATTTATACGCGTCAATTTCTGCCGGTATCAATGCTTTGTGGGGTTCACTGCATGGAGGAGCAAATCAGGCTGTTATTGAAATGCTTGAATCGATTCGTAAAGATGGCCGTGATCTCAAAAAATATGTTGAGAAAGCAAAAGGTAAAGATAAAGCATACCGTTTATATGGATTCGGGCATTCTGTATATAAAACCTACGATCCCCGTGCACGAATTGCAAAAAGTATGTGTGATACTCTTTTGAAGAAAGTTAATCTTAAGGACGACTTGCTTGACATTGCGCTTGAACTTGAAGATGTTGCGCTTAACGACTCATACTTTGCTGACAGAAAGCTATATCCGAACATTGACTTCTATACCGGTATTATCTACAGGGCGCTTGGCATTCCTACCAATATGCTAACGGTAATGTTTGCAATCGGAAGATTGCCGGGCTGGATTGCTCAATGGAAGGAAACCAACGAGTCTGAGGATGCAAAGATTTTCCGTCCGCGTCAGATATATATCGGTCCCGGTAAAACAGAGTTTATACCACTAAGTAAACGTTAGAATAAATCCCCGGAATCATAGTATTGCCGGGGATCTTTTTTCCCTCAAAGTACAATCTGTTCTCAATGATAATTTCTATTTGTTAATATAAAACTTCTCAAAGGGAATACTACTGTGGCTTATACCGGGTAATTTTCGGAGAAAACAGTTTTGGTGTCTGGTCGTTAAGTCTGTGGTGAATTTTTAAGATGTGTAAATTCTTTGATAATTCTTACAAAACGATACAGTGTGCTTATAGTTCTTGACGAAACGGTTAACCATGAGGGGTTTTTCCGGATGCCGGTGAATGATGTTTTTCTTATTTTGTCAGCAAGGTCGGTAAGAACGTCAATCTGGTCAAGATTCAGCGTTACTACAAGTCTGCCCTGCGCCGAGTCGTGTTTGCCATTGTATATTTCTGCAAGATCCGCCATCTCTGCCGTGATAGGAAAATTTCCAAGTAGTTCAATGCGAAATGTATCCTTATTTAAAACAGTACAAAAAACATTGCAAAACTCATGCAGTTTGTCACTGTCATCCTGATCATCAATCTGAATTGAGTACTCTTTACTGGTCTTCTTGTGTGGAAAGGTTGATAGATGTCTGCTTTCATATGCATCTGATAAGAAATGTCTTAATTGTAATGACATATGGTTGAACCTTTTGAAGAAAATTCATGGTTTCCGCTTAGAATGGAATTATCTGCAATGTTCTCCGGCTTTCCACTGATATTTCTTAGTGTCACATTGTCTAACAGGGAAACTGATTTTCCGAAGGTAATGTCGCCCCTGACAGTAAGCGTTGTGCAGCCAATCATTGATGGAGCACCGAATGGAAATCTTGATATGAGATCATTAATAAATGAATAGTATTCAGGATCAAGATCGACGTTAATGACAGAATGTTTTCTATCAGGATTGGGAATAATATTGGAGTTGGAATCAATGATAAATGCATCGGACCAGAGAAGAAGAAGATCATTACAATTTTTTACGGGAGCGAATCGTGTCCGGGGAACGCTGAGAGCAGCTGCGTTTGGAAATAACGAAATTGCAGCACCCATCGCACTTTCCACCTGAAATATATCATCGGAATGCCTGTCCAGTGGATTTACTTTTTTTCTGTTGCGAATCATTGGAAGATCAAGAAAACCCCCTGATTTGTCAAGGGCATCTTTTAGTGCTCTCAAGTCAATCCAGAGATTGTTCGTATTAAAAAAACAATACTTGTCAATATTACTGAACTCATCTAGCGATTCATCAGGACATTGTGCTGCTTCACGCAATACCAAATGACCATTCTTGTGACGCGCAAGGTGCCCACCTTTCCGGTCCATTTCTGTTCTTTCGGTTACTTCCAGAAGAAAGGGAAGTGAATGACTTTCAATATAGGCAAGTATTTCTGTATCAAGCGTTGCACCTAAATTATCAATGTTTGATATAAACGCATAGCGATAATCTGCCTGAAGCAATTTATCCAGAATGCCCGATGTCTCAAGCGCTATATATAAATCGCCATGCCCCGGCGGATTCCATTCCATCTCGGTATCCTGAGGGTATGTTACCGGAGAAAAATCTGATGCTCTCACTTTAGGAAATTTATGCTGAAGAAACGATGCCGGAATTGATGTTCTCAGTTCAGGGTATCCGGCCAGTATTTTATGAGATTCAGATTCTGTTCTGAAACTGTTCATAAGCAGCAGTGGAATTTTCAGGTCATGTGAGTTATTAAATGCACGTATCTGTCGGCAAGTAATATCAAGAAAGGTAAGATCGTTTTTGACAGGGAGCAGAGACTTTGGGCCTTTTAGCCCCATTGTTGTCCCAAGACCACCGTTGAGCTTGATACATACCGTTTTTGAGAGCAGCGATCGTACTTGTGAATGAGACTGTGTACCATGAATTTTGTCAAAGGAATCAATTGTATCTCCTGGAACCGGCAGGATCTGATTCTCTGGCAGTAAACCTGTTTCGCCTGCAACAAGCCTGGAGTAATAATGCGTAAAAACAGTGATTGCTTTATCAGCAATATGCTCACTGTGCATTTTATTTATAAACTGATCAATAATTGTCATCAATACCTGCTTATGGTGTAATTGTTGCAAACATTGGTAGTGATTAATTCACACAAAACTGAATAAACGGCTTCTATTAAATCTATACCATAGCTTTTCGCAATGGTCATCTGTTACTCATGTACTATTAATATACATTTTGACAATATTAATCGTAAATAACATACGAAAAATAGCTTCGTTGGCATATTGTTCCGCGGATTTGTTATGACATGTCTAATAGAAGGCCGGCGGAAAGGATAATACATCCAAAAAGAGGTATATCTACGATTACGGATTTTTCTGGCAATATGTCAACGCTGCGTCCTGTTTATCAACTGTTTAAAACACTCTGAATCGCATTGTGAAACTCACCGATACTATATGGTTTTGTGATAACACCTTTAAAACCGTAATCACTGAAATTAGCCATGATCGGATCATTGGAATAGCCACTTGATACAATTGCGACAGCTTCAGGATCAATTTCAAGTAGTTTTTTCATTGTATCTTTTCCTCCCATTCCGGCTGGGATTGTAAGATCTAAAATCACCAGATCATACTTATTACCGCATTCCAATGCTTTGGTATATTCAGTGATTGCCTGTCCTCCATTTTCCACAGCGGTAACCTTGTATCCCATATGCGTCAGTAGTTTCTCTGCAACACTTCGAATAACAATTTCATCGTCCATGATCAGGATTCTATTCCTGACGGATTCCTTTTGGCCTGCAGAGACCTTTTTTTCCTGCAGCTGTTTAAGCGCCGGCAGGAAAATGTGAATATGTGTGCCCTTGTCTCTATCAGATTCTGCAAGTATATACCCTCGATGACGTTTTAGTATTGAAAATGATGTCGTAAGTCCAAGGCCGGATCGTGATGGCTTTGTAGAAAAAAACGGGTCAAAAATTTGTGAAAGTTTATCCTTGTCAATTCCGCATCCGGTATCTGATATAATTATCTCGACATATTTACCATTGTCAAGTGTCGCTGAACTGCTGATATCGGTGTTTTTTAGAAGAATGTTGATGATACCACCATCGGACATCGATTCTTTTGCATTGAGAACGACATTTTGAATAACCTGACTTATTTGCGATCTGTCAATTTCGGCAGCACTGCTGTCCTGATCTGTTATTGTGTACTTGCAGTGTGAACCGGCAAGTGCAAGTGAGGCAGCATCCCTGACAATAGTGACCAGTGTTTGTGCTTCCTTGACAGGCTCACCCCCTTTTGAATAGGTGAGTAGTTGACTGGTTAATTCTTTTCCACGTTTAAGTGCACTTTCAACATCGTTAAATGTGGATACATCATTTGCATTGTTGTTTTTTAGGTGTATCAATGAAACTCCTGCCCAGATTGCGGTAAGAAGGTTATTGAAATCATGTGCTATTCCACCAGCAAGTATTCCGAGAGCTTCGAGCTTGTCTTTTTTGTAAAGCTCTTCTTCAAATTTGATTCTTTCTGTAAGATCTATTGCAATACCACACAAACCACTGAATTTCCCGTTACGCATCATTGGTGAACTATGAATTTGAATTGGAAACTTTCTTCCGGATGAGTGAAGTCCGTTATATTCTGTTGTGCTGGCAGTGGATGGTAATCGTACCAGGGCGTTATGTGCCTTTTCACGATCTTCGGATGCTATTAGATTAAATATTGAAAATTCATTGAGCGGTGTATTTTGAGAATAACCAAACATTTCAAAACCACGTTTGTTGGTAAATATAATGATCCCGTTTTCGTTTGTTTCAAATACAGCTTCCGGAAGAAATTCCGTAAGTTCGCGATACTTTTGTTCACTTGCTGCAAGTTCATTGCGAATCCTGATCAGGTTTGAAATATCACGAAGGAATATCAGGTTACATGACATACTCTGAAAATTTATCTGTGTTTTTGAAACTGACAAATGATGCAATTTTGTTTCTGTCTGCAGAATGTACAAAACATCATCATTGTTTGAATCATCTTTCTGTATGCCGGAGGAATCAGTCTCAAGCTGTTTTACAAAGTCACTTAGATTCGCAGGTGTTTTATTAGTACACTCCTGCATCCATTGACGAGCCTTATAGTTTGATGCGACAATTTTTCCTGTTGCTGTATCACATATCACAATCGCATCCGGGGCATGTTCAAAAAGCGTCTGAAATCTTTTTTCAGACAGATAAATATTGTCAGCCCATTCATTTAATCTGTAAAGTACAATAAGGCTTGCCAGAATAAGAATGATCAGAATAATTGCGAAGGTACATGCTATGCCGAATAATTTATTCCGGATAACCGGCGATTTTGGGGAAATTGATGTCAGGTACCAGTCAGGAATTTTCAGCGGGATCCTGATTATGTATGCATTCAGACTGTCAATCGGATACTCACCTGTTAAATCATCAAGTTTTGTTAATTGTTTTACAGGTTCTGCTCCAAACTGCCTGCTTTCAAGCAGTACCTTTGCAGTACTGTCTGTAAGGGGCATAATTGATTTAAACAGATAGCTTTTGTTTTTTGACAGAAAAACTATTCCGTATTTATCAACAAGAAAAGTTGAGCTGGTAAAATTGAAAATCGAATCGAGCCGTTTCAATTCGTCCTTGATTGCAGCAACACCGATGATTTTACCGGTAGTATCTTTAATTGGAGCACTGCTGTAATATCCGCTACTTCCGGATGTAACACCCTGTGCAAAATATGATCCCGTGTGGCCCCTGATTGCAGCCTGAAAATAGGGGCGAAAAGCGTAGTTCATTCCAACAAAACTCTGCCCGGTATTTCTGTTTGATGAAGCAAGGACATTACCTAATGTGTCAAGAATGTATACAACTGCTGCGTCAAACGATGCCGTATATAAATCAAGTCTGCGATTTGCCTGATTAAGTACAGATGTGTTGTTACTTTGAAAAAGGTGCAGTATTGAGGCTGAAGAGGCCAGTGATACGGCAGCTGCATCAATTTTATCCAGATTGCTCTCGAATGCGGCTTTCAGGATGTTCAACGAATGCTCAGTATCATCCAGTAACCTCTTTTCTGCATTCCTGCCCAGAATTTGTGTGAGGTACAATCCGCCTGCAAATACAATGCTCACAAGGGAAAGAATTACCGGCAGAATATTTTTTAAGAAAAACGACCTGATATCTCTGATTGGAGATTTTCTCTTAAGGTTAAGGAAAAAAAGTGAAAATGCTACTATTACGACAAAAAATAGCAGTATCGATACGCTGATATCTGATGGAATATAGGAACTGTTCATAACTGTAACGATTTAACCTGGTGTGTGTGTGATTAAATACTGTTAAATGTAAGAGAACTATGTAGTGTTGCCATGTTGTAATTACTTACCAATAATACGTCCTTATTCGATACATGTCAATAACTTAAAAAATACCGGTCATATATCTGAGTGTAAAATAATTCAGGAAAAGATCAATGCGTTATATTCTATTCCCAATATCCGGAAAAAGTTTAGAATTTGACTTTAAGGTCAAGCCGGGAAAAAACGAAACGGTTGCAATGCTCAGGACATAAGTTGATTCATTTAAAATTCTTGAAAACCAGGTATTGCCTTTATTGAGGTTATCAGGGTATTTTTTAATTTCAAATCACCAGTAACATCACCATACAATCATCCCTTGAGTACTCTGTGGTTCAAATTAAGCAATTACATATTATTTCGTGACATGGTAACGCGAAAAACGTATTTTTCTAATCTTTGACTAAGTTTGCCACTAAGGAGCTATTGAAAGCATGTTATCAAAAACTCTTCCATTTTCAAATGAACAGTTGAAAAATATTGTCTCAAAATACCCGACACCCTTTCATCTTTATGATGAAAGGGGTATTAAAAACAACATAGATCGTTTAATCCGGGCGTTTTCCTGGAATGAAGGTTTTAAAGAGTATTTCGCAGTTAAAGCTGCACCGAATCCATTTCTGATGAAACTGTTGAAAGCAAAGGGCATAGGAGCAGATTGCAGTTCTTTGCCGGAGCTGATGCTTGCTGAAAAGTGTGGTATTACCGGTGAGAATATCATGTTTACATCAAATAACACTCCCGCAAATGAGTTTAAAAAAGCAAAGGCGCTGGGGGCCGTGATTAACCTTGATGATATCACCCATATTGATTTCCTTGAAAAAACGGCAGGACTTCCAGAGCTGATCTGCATGCGTTACAACCCGGGACCACTGCGTGCCGGCAATGCAATTATCGGAAATCCGGAAGAAGCAAAGTATGGTTTCACAAAAGAGCAGCTCCTTGAGGGATACCGCATTCTTAAAAACAAGGGTGTAAAGCGTTTCGGACTTCACACAATGATAGCATCCAATGAGCTTCATTCGCAGTATTTTGTTGACACTGCAATAATGCTGTTTGAATTTGCAGTTGAAATAAAAAACAAAATCGGTATTTCACTTGAATTTGTTAACCTTGGCGGTGGATTCGGTATTCCTTACAGACCAGAGCAGCAGCCGGTTGATATCGAGTTTGTTGCGCAAAATGTAAAGGCTGCATACGAAAAAATCATCGTGTCAGCATCACTGCATCCGTTAAAGATATATCTTGAATGCGGCCGTATGGTCACCGGTCCTTACGGATTTCTTGTAAGTAAAGTTATTCACGGGAAGAAAACCTATAAGAGTTATATCGGACTTGATGCCTGCATGGCAAATCTAATGAGACCTGCTCTTTATGGCGCGTATCATCATATTACGGTAATTGGTAAAGAGAATGAACCGCACGATCAGGTGTGTGATGTGGTCGGGTCGCTCTGTGAAAACAATGACAAGTTTGCGATTAACCGGAATCTGCCAAAGGTCGCCATCGGTGACATTGTTGTGATTCACGATGCGGGTGCGCATGGACACGCGATGGGTTTTAATTATAATGGAAAATTGCGTTCAGCAGAATATCTGCTGCGTGAGTCCGATAATGTCGTCGAGATACGCAGGGCTGAAACAGAAAATGATTATTTTGCAACGCTTGATTTTGAAACACTAAAAGAATTTTCATAATAGTAAGCTTTGGCAGAAATGTACTCCTGATAGTCTGCTTTTGACACGAATAGATCAGATCGGCAGCCTGTCGGGTGGTGCATGATGTAAATGCTTAAGGTACAGGAGTAATTGTGAGTAATGAAATTAAACTGCGCTACGGCTGCAATCCTCAACAGGCACCTGCACGAATCTATACCAGTGCAGGAAATCTTCCTTTAAAAGTGCTCAATGGAAGTCCGGGGTATATTAATCTTCTTGATGCATTAAACTCCTGGCAGCTTGTGCATGAGCTGAAAAAGGCTACATCACTTCCCGCAGCGGCATCATTTAAACACGTCAGTCCGGCAGGTGCGGCAGTGGGGGTACCATTGTCAAATGTACTCAAGGATGTTTATTTTGTCAATGATTGCGAACTTACACCACTTGCAACCGCATACGCACGTGCCCGTGGTGCAGATCGTATGTCAAGTTTTGGTGACTGGGCAGCACTCAGTGAGCCGTGTGATGTTGCAACTGCAAAGCTTCTTAAACGTGAAGTTTCCGATGGCGTTATTGCGCCGGGGTTTGAACCGGGAGCTCTTGACATACTAAAAGAAAAGAAAAAAGGCGGTTATGGTGTCGTTGAAATCAATCCTGATTTCAGAGCACCAGAGATGGAGACAAGGGAAGTTTTTGGTATTGCCTTTGAACAGAAACGTAACAACATTGCTATTGGTAAAGAAACGCTTCAGAATATCGTTACAGAAAATAAAATTCTTACTGATAATGCTATTCGCGATCTGATTATTGCGCAGATTACACTGAAGTATACGCAATCAAATTCAGTGTGCTTTGTTCATGATGGTCAGGTGATCGGCGTTGGCGCAGGACAACAGTCTCGTGTTCATTGCACACGTCTTGCAGCAGCAAAAGCTGATAAATGGTTTTTACGTCAGCATGAGGCTGTTTTGAATCTTAAGTTCAGAGACAAAATCGGACGTCCGGACCGTGATAACGCGATCGATCAGTTTCTTGAAGATTATCTGAGCCCGGCAGAGCTCTTTTCATGGCAGGAGAATTTTATAACAGCTCCTGACAGACTTTCTGTCGATGAAAAAAGAGAATGGCTGAATCAAATGACAAGTGTATCGCTTGGATCTGATGCATTTTTCCCGTTCCGTGACAATATTGACAGAGCACAGCAGAGCGGTGTTAAATTTATTGTTCAACCTGGTGGTTCGGTACGCGATGATGTCGTTATTGATTCATGTAATGAATATGGAATGGTAATGGCGTTTAGTAAACTGCGTCTGTTCCATCATTAATTCTGTAGTTGACAAGATCAAAGCAGTATTCAACAGTGCATAATTGAAACAAATGTTATCGGGAATAGTCGTGATAACGAAAGGCAGTGAAAACAGATGGCAGCTCAAAATAAAAGTGCTGTAAAAACAGCAATCACCCCGACAAGGCTTGAGGATTATCCGGAGTGGTATCAGCAGGTAATCAAAGCTGCTGATCTTGCGGAAAACTCACCGGTACGAGGTTGTATGGTTATTAAACCCTGGGGGTACATGCTCTGGGAAAATATCCAGCGTGCTCTTGATGAAATGTTTAAAGAAACCGGCCATAAGAATGCGTATTTTCCCCTGTTTATTCCGAAAAGTTTTCTTGAAAAGGAAGCGGAGCATGTAGAAGGATTTGCAAAAGAGTGTGCAGTTGTAACACATCACAGGCTCGAAGCGGGTCCGGATGGTAAGCTTATACCGGCGGGGGAACTTGAAGAGCCGCTCATTGTTCGGCCGACATCAGAGACTATTATCGGTGCCATGTTTGCAAAATGGGTACAGTCCTACCGTGATCTTCCGCTCCTTATAAATCAATGGGCGAATGTTGTCAGATGGGAAATGCGTACACGTTTGTTTCTTCGCACTACCGAGTTTCTCTGGCAGGAAGGGCATACTGCACATGCGTCAAGCGAAGAAGCTGTTGACGAAACGATGAAAATGCTTCAAGTATATGCAAAATTCGCAGAAGAATACATGGCAATGCCGGTGATTATGGGTGAAAAAACTGCCGGAGAACGTTTTCCCGGTGCTGTTTCAACCTACTGTATTGAGGCCATGATGCAGGATCATAAAGCGCTTCAGGCTGGAACATCACATTTTCTTGGTCAGAATTTTTCAAAAGCATCAGATATCAAATACCTTGACTCAAACGGAAAAGAGGAATATGCCTGGACGACATCCTGGGGTGTTTCAACGCGTCTTATCGGCGGACTTATCATGACTCATGGTGATGATGATGGTATTATCGTACCGCCGCGTCTTGCACCATCACATATTGTAATACTTCCTATTATTCATGATAATATCAGCGGTGCGGATGTGATTGAGTATTGTAATAACCTTGCTGCTGAATTACGCAAGGTTTATTATCATGATAGAAAACTTGTTGTCGAAGTAGACACGCGCGAAGGACGCGGCGGCGATAAAGTCTGGTCATGGATTAAAAAGGGAATTCCAATCTATCTTGAAATCGGTCCCCGTGATATTGCAAATAACTCAGTATTTGTTGGTCGCCGTGATAAAAGCCGTAAAGAACGCTATGGTCAGTCACGGGCTGAATTTGTTGCGACTATTGAAACCGTACTTGATGATATTCAGCGGTCACTGTTTGAAAAAGCAAAAAAGTTCCGTGATGACAATATGAAAATAATCGGTAGCAAGGATGAATTTTATGCTTTCTTTACACCGCAGAACAAGGATAAACCCGAAATTCACGGTGGATTCGCAGTAAGTCACTGGAACGGGTCGTCAGAAGTTGAGAAAATTGTAAAGAATGATCTTAATGTCACAATCAGATGTATACCGCTTGATTCAAAACCGGAAAAAGGGAAATGTATCATTACCGGGGAACCATCAGAACGCCGTGTAATCTGGGCTAAATCGTACTGATAATGAACAATGACAATACTACGGTAATGTCAACATTGATTTTTTCTGATTAAAATATCGTATTATTGACCTATCCTTTGAAAAAGGACAGGTTGGTATGAGTCTTTGTTTTCTGGATGCAGTTTATACCGATGAAAGGTGTGTCATGAATTTTAAACTGTTATTCCTGCTTATGTCACTGTACATGGGCTTGTGTTCACAATCTCTTTTTGGTGCAGTAACTCCGCATGTCTCAGTAGTATCGAATGTGTCGGTGCAGGGTATTCACAACGCTTCAGTTTTTTTTATGAAGCGGATCAGGCAGGAGCGTTCTCAAAGTGATAGTGTTATCACTAAAGTCAATGGTATACTCGATTCAGCATGGCTTTATTATAATAATGAGAACTATCCCGGCGCAGACATGTTTTTTTCTGAAGTTGTCAAAATGTGGGATAGCTATGTCCTGCATACTGACAAAAGAAAAGTGTCAAAAAGGATAACACGTGATTCGCTTGAGACTATTGTTTCCGACAGCAAATTACTCTGGAGTCTTCAAAGTCCTCTTGATCAGGTCAGTACCCTGCTGTTTCCTATAACGTCAAATCCTGACGAACTTGTACTGCATAAACGTCTGGAAGTACTGGATACGTTAAAAAAAGCTGAAAATGCGATAAATGTAATAGTTGAAGCAAGCGGACGCAAACGGCCCGTTGTAGTACACGCATTCCGTAAACCACTTCAGCATATTGCAGAGATCCGGGAATGCTTTGATAAAATATATAATCAGGAAAAGGTGAATTTTTCGCTGAAAAACAAGTTTAATTTTAACCAGGCAATTGATTCAAAAGATACCCGGCAACTAAGATACTTCGCGGATGATTGTGACTACTATAAAGTTGACAAGGAATGGTGCAGAAAAGCAAAGGAAATGCTTGGTGACACTACAGTTACTATGGCAGTAATGCAGGATATTCCTGATGCACATAAAAAACTTGTTAAAGGAAAACCGGTCAAAATGACCGCTGTTGATTCAATGCATAATGCATATAAACTTGCGATGGAATCCAAAGATATAGAACGTCTTGAAACCTATATTTCCACATATGCCCGAAGAAAGTTCAAAAAAAGCGAAAGTAAAATTGACAGCGCGGCTATATTGCTGGTACGATTGAAAAACAATAAAGCCAGTGAGGATGCTTTCCTTAAATCACATCCGCTTTTATCAGTACGAACAAACGATTCAATCGCACTGATACTAAAGGGTATTGATCCCCGGTGTGAGCCTTTAATTGCGAATGTTGTACACTCTCTTGCCCCGGAATTAAAAAACGCACCCCGATTACGGGTTCCGGTTACGTTGACAATTGAAAAAAACAGCGATGGGTTCAACATGTTTTTTGTAGCGTACTCCTATCCGTCATACGATATAAAAGTGGAGCATAGTCACGATACAATTACCTATTCCTTTGATGGTGTCGCATGGTCAGTTAATTTTTTGCATAAAATCAAGCAGCAGATACTGAATGAGTTTTCACGCAGCAATAACATGCAGACAATGGACAACGCTGTATATTTAAACAGTCTGCTTTCGCCGGTTTATATTATACGAATACGTAAAAATGAATCTCAGGATATTACAATGTATGCTTACAGCAGTCAGCAGGCAGTTGAGGAACCGAAATACTTTTCGTTTTTTGATATCTCTGATTCGAAGAAAAAGAATGTGAGATTTACAAATAATTATGCGGATAAAATTGTACTGTATAAAAATCTGGATACAGATTCAGCAGCCGTAAGGATGCTTACAGATTTTGTTAAAAAATAAAAAAGGGGGATAGTGCTGTCACCCACTATCTCCCGTTGCACAATTGTTACTCATAACTGTTGCAGGTATCTGTTTAAATAATACTATGCCTTGATCATGATTGCAATTACCTTTTTTAAAAAGTGTATTCAGATTGAATACAGCAGGATATTCTCCGGCGAAATGCACGGTAGTAAATATTAAATCTGCGTTAATTCAATATGTTATATACCTGTCAGATTAAATTACAGTTTTCCAGGGTATTCTGGTATATACTAATGAACCGGAACTGTTGTTGACCGTTTTTATCAACCTGAAGAGATATTATTATGCCAATAGATTTACATCTACATTCGTCGGAGTCGGATGGTACCTTTACACCGGAAGAACTTATTGATAGTGCAATTAAAAATAACGTTGATACGATAGCACTTTGCGATCATGATACGATTAGTGGAGTCCGGAAGTTTCTCAATTATGCGGAAAGAAAAAATATAAGGACTATTGTGGGAATTGAGCTGTCCGCATTCAGTGATGGGGGAGAGTGTCACATCCTTGGTCTCAATATCCCGTTGAATAATGAGGAACTTACTACAGCTTTAGTGAGGTACCGCAATAGCCGTATAATCAGAAATGAGAGTATTATCAGGAAATTAAATGAACTTGGTATTCCGATAACCGATCATGATGTCAGTGTTTATTCAAAAGGGGAAACTGCAGGGCGTATTCATATCGCACGAGTGCTTGTTGACAAAGGTGCAGCAGATTCAATTGATGATGCATTCAGGAAATTTCTTGTAAAAGGAGCACCTGCATTTGTTGACAGATTAAAAATGGATCCGTTTGAAATGGTCGCTCTTCTTAAACGAACCGGTGCGAGAGTTGTTCTTGCGCATCCGGGACTTTTACATATGGATGAGAACACTCTTTTTAGTTTTGTCAAAGAACTTGCAGCATCCGGGCTTGATGCACTTGAGGTATATACGCCTCATAATACTGATACCCAGATTGAGATGCTTTCTAAAATGGCAGATTCACTTAAGCTGATGAAATCAGGGGGGTCTGATTTTCATGGTGAAAATAAGACCGGTCATGAGATCGGTTTCTACAGACCCGGAATTTATGTTCCCGATACTGTGTACTCTATTCTTTAAACAGGAAATATGCATATAGTATGATTGACGAAAAGACTGTAGATGTGGTAATATGCGGCGCCGGACCATCAGGGTTAATGGCTGCAGTAACTGCTGCAGATGCCGGTATGAATGTGGTGCTTCTGGAACGGATGGATAATCCCGGGCGGAAACTGCTTGCAACGGGTGGCGGAAGATGTAATATCACAAGAGATGTTCCGATACCGAAACTCCTGAACAGCTATTTTGGAAATGATACTTTTGTAAAGCCAGCCTTGAAAGCATTGCCGCCGCAGACATTGATACGTTTTATTGAGCAGAATGGTTTACCCTGCAGAGTTGATACGAATCAGCAGGTGTATCCTGAGTCTGACAAATCCATTGATGTACTTAATGTGCTGCTTGACAAAGTTAAGAACTCCGGCGTTAGACTGAACACCGGGCACTTTGCACAAACGATAGTGCATGATGGTACTTGTTTTATCGTTACCTGTCAGACGGGTACAATTATTAAAAGTAAAAAATTGGTACTCTCCTGTGGCGGGAAAACATATCCGCAGCTTGGCTCCGATGGTATCGGGTTTACGCTCGCAGAGTCCCTTTCCCATTCTGTTAATAAGCCGCTTCCGGGACTCTGTGGTCTGATTACGAGTCAGTCATGGACTGCTGAATGCAGCGGCCTGTCAATTAATGATGCATCAGTTTATATCGATCAGGGGCATCGGCTGTATCCTCAATCCGGTGCGGTACTTTTTACGCATCATGGCATAAGCGGACCGGCAGTTCTTGACATATCAAGATATGTTTCGCGGCTGCTTGATGAACAACCTGCACTATCCATACGAATAAGGCCATTGGCAAAAATGCGCCGGGAGGAAATTGACAACGTTTTTATCAGATCACAGCAAAAAGAGGGCAGCAAACGTTTAAGGAGCATTCTTTGCGAACTGCTGCCATCACGGCTTGTAAAACAACTCTTTATCAGCTGTTCGGTTGATTTTGAAATACGGTGTGCTGATGTTACAAAAGGGCAAAAACTAAAATTTCTTAATTTGCTCGATAATGGAATTCCACTTACAGTTACAGGGATAGAAAAACCTGAATGTGCAATGATCACCACTGGCGGTGTGCAGTGTGACGAAATTAATTGCAAAACAATGGAAAGCAACAAGGTAAAAGGTCTCTATTTTTGCGGAGAGATTATTGATGTTGATGGACTTTGTGGCGGGTATAATCTTCAGTGGGCGTTTGCGAGTGGATTTCTGGCGGGGAGATCTTTGTCAATATCATAGCAAGATATAATTGGCGATCAAAGCATGGTGCTTTTCCCATTGCAACCCCGACCGGCATGCAATCATCTGTCTACTGCCAATTAACAACCCGCAAGATATCGCACAACCGTTTGTTTTCATCATGGAAACGCACTGCAAAACGGAGATACCCGTTTGAATCGGGGAATTTGGAACTGACATCCTTGATATAGGTTGCATGTTCTGAGAGCACCCGTTCGGTAATTGCCTGTGCACAGCGTTTATCATAACGAAGCTTTACAAGAACAAAATTGGCTCCGCTTGCAAACACCTGTTCTGAAACGGGCATATTTTTAAGCATTGCGATAAATTCAGCACGGTCCCGTATCGTATCAATAAATGATTGTTTTAGTACATTACGGTGTTTCAGAATTATCTCCAGGAAATGCTCTGCAATGGAATTCATATTCCAGATAGGAGTATTTGCTTTAATATACTGATTTAAAGCGCTATTGCATGTATAGACGTAACCAAGCCTTATTCCCGGAACACCAAGTGATTTACTCAGACTTTTAATTATAATTACATTGTCAAGTGGCTGTTTTTCGAGAGCCCCAATGAGCGAGTGGTTGTCAGAAAATTCAATAAACGATTCATCAACAATAATTGTCTTTGACGGATTATTAATTGCAAAGGTATGGAGCCAGTCTGATGGAAACTCTGTACCGGTCGGGTTATTAGGATTTACAACCACAATGCAATCGGCCGTGTGTGCTTTATGTGAAAAATCAGTAAGATCGTATGCACCAAAATCAGTATAGGTTTCGTAGGATGCAAATAAATGTGTATACTCTCCAAAAGTTGGCGCAGGGATAAGTGCCTTACATGATGAATATCTGTTGCGTAGTAGCGGGTAGATCTGTGATGCTCCATTAAGCGCAGTTACCCGTGTTTCATCACACAGTAAAAACCATGCCATCTTTTTGTCAAGAATTACCTGACGTGATCCATAATTGTGAATCAGTGATGGAAGTGTGTTTTTAAGTTCGGAAATAATTGATGCATTCGGGAAATGCATGTTTCTGATAAAACAGAAATCGGTCATTGAATAGTTCCAGAAACCACCAAATGTATGTTCCAGAATCTCTTTTCTATGTTCATTGAAATCAAATTCCGCTACCTGAAGATCATTAGGGTCATCAACTTCAGACCAGTTTTCACCCTCAACTATCTCTGCATGAATCGTTTCTTTCTGCATGTAAATTAAAATACCGAGAATCAGTTCGTAGTAACAGTTGTTATCAATAACATTTGCATAGTAGACAAGCAGTTTACGAAATGATGTCTCACAGAATGCTCTTGAGAATTTATAGATATTGAGTGTTTTATATTTATCGGAAAAATCAAAAGTTTCAGATTGTAAATGAGGAGGAATAACATTGGTGATAATCTGACCTTCAACAGTGACTACAGTGCCATCCATACCGGTTCTGTATTTATCAACAAGCGCAACATTGCTGAATTCAGAATGTATGAGACGTGTTATTACTTCTGGCCTGTAAAGAAGATCAGATTCAATAAGGATAATGTCACTGTCAATCGTGATCTGCTCAAACGCCAGGGCCATTGAGTAAATGTTGTTCGTTTCCTTGTATTTCTCATTATGTATAAAGGTAAAGGTTAGATCGGTATAGGTACTTTTAAGATATGCTGTCAGCTCGTCAGCCCGGTAGCCGGTAACAACGACAATGTCGCGTACGTTATTTTCAAGAAGCCCATCAATGATTCTTCCGATTATGGTTTTACCTGCAACCTGAAGCATCGTTTTGTGACAATTATCTGTCAATGGACGCATTCTGTTTCCATAGCCTGCTGCAAGAATTATTGCTTTCATGGTTTTGTTCCTTTTATGGATTGGTGGTGTCGGTAATGGAAAAATGATGAAAATACAGTAGATAAAAAGGCAAGGAGGTTATTCATTGTCCAGTAAAGAACCATGCCTGCCGGAGATGCATACAGGAGAATAAAGAACAGAAACGCCATGCCGTAAAGATTAATCCGCTGTTTTTTTAACATCGCTGGAGACATCGATGTATCGGTATGCAACCACGACGACGCCAGCGTAATGGAAGTCATCACGAACGGCAGAATGTTAATTGTACTGCCTATTACCGGAAGTGTAAAGGGGAGTGGTAATAAACTATCAGCTTTTGATAAGTCTGTGATAAATCCAGCTGATGTCTGAAAGAGTGCATAGTGTTCACTTAACGCGTGATAAGCTGCAAAGAAGATGGGAATCTGAATTGCTGCACTAAAGAGACTTTTTAAAGAATATAGCGGACTGATTCCAAGCTCTTTATGCAATGCAAGAATCCGGTGAGTTTGTTCTTCACCTTTAAACTGTTTTTTTATCTCAGCAATACGGGGCTGAATAATACCGTTCTGGTAATTAACTTTTTTCTGCCACTTATCAGCAATATGAAATAACGGGGAAAGGATAATCTTTACACAAACAGAAAGAAGAATGATTGCAATGAGAAGGTTATTGCTGAGTGATGTCAGAAAATCAAACAGGTATAGTATGCCAAGTGACAACCACCGCATCCAGAACCATAACGGAAACATAAGCCGTTCGGCATTATTGCCGATATTCCTGAGTAATGTATACTTTACAGGACCGGCATACGCCAAATAGGTTAATGTATCATTACCTGAAATTGTACCGGAGAATTGCATCATACTATCGTGATAATTATCCAAAAAAATACTGTCTGATTCTGAACGGAGCAGTACTGCTGTGAAGCGGCTTCTGATACCTGACCAGTTTGTATTGTTGATTGATTGTGAGGCTTTCTGATTAAAAGAGTATACTTTTTTTTTCTTGTTGTCTATTGAAATGAACCTGTAGTGTTCATTTTGAATTTTGTTCAATGTCAATTTTAGAACGAATCTGGCTGATGCTGTACTGTCTGCCCGTGCTGTAGTATAAACGTGAATGGAAAAAGTATTTGATATTTTTGATATACAGAACTTTTTAACAAATGTATAAGACTCATTTGTATAGAAAAATGAAATAACGGATTGACTATCATTTTCTGTAATCTGATATACGGGTGTACTTTCAGACACATGAGAATAGTGATGTTCCGGTGCGAATGAAATAACATCTGAATCAGAATTGCTGATGCACACAGGTTTTGATAACCCCGGTTCCATATAGGTAATTGACTGTATATTTCCTGATAATGAAAAAATATAGGAAAATGCATTAACCTTTACGGATATGGAATCTGCACCGGAGATTGCAATGATCCCTGAAAGCAATATAAGAAGAAGTGGTACAGTAAATCGTTTCATCTCCTGTAAAATCTCCCCATTTCAGCAAGTGCCTCAGAAAGGTAGGGCGATAACGCCGGACTGTTTATCAGGTGATAGCTGGTATCGCGGGTTTCGTAGTAGCCACCGGGGAATTGAACGGTGATTTTGTCCGGTTCAATAATGGCGAAGTTATAATAACTGCCGCCGATCAGCCATTGCCAGGGTTCACTGCTGAAAAGTTCATTACCTGATGAGTAATCTTTAGCAGGGCTGGTACAACCAAGTCCATTTTGCATTAGTGTTGGAACTATATCATAATGACTTGTCCGCCTGGTAACCGTTGATGTATCATTTCCCGGATTGAAAACGAACATGGGTGTTCTCATCTGGATTCTACTGAATGCACTGCCGTGACCGGTATAATTCAATCCATTCTCATTGTATTCTTCACCGTGATCTGATGTAATCATTACGATGGTATTTTTTAACAGATCCCGTTGCTTTAAATCATCAAGCACTACTGTTGTCAATGAGTCAAGGTATTGAACACCTGCCTTGTAATGTTCGAATTTCTTTTGCATCTCAGTCATCGAACTGTTAATTCTGATTCTCGATTTGTAATGAGCCGGATACCCTTCAACACTGAGAACATCGTAGAAGAGAAATCCGAAGAAGTTTTTATTTGATGGTAACGTGTCAAGCCATTGTTTCCATTCGGTGGTGAGCGCACTGTCTTTACGGTATACGTCCTGAGGTCCGTCAACTTTTGTTTCGAGACGGAGATTTGGTATTTTTACAAATGCAGTAATGTCAAGACATGCTGGTGCATAAAGTTTATAACTTGTAAAAATTCCCATTGCATAATTCTTATCAAGCATCGTATTTACAAGAACAGGGGAGACCTTGTTACTCTCAACGTACTGCTGATATGTTGGTGGAATACCGTAAAAAAGGGAAAACAGGCCCATCTTGGTTGAATTTCCACCACTCCAGTGGTTGGTAAATAATGTGCCGTTTTCTTTTGCATGATTCATAATTCCGGGCATCAGAGAATCATTTACAACATCTGTACGCAAGGCATCAATACAGATAATAATAATGTTTTTGTTTGCAATAAGAGAGTCAAATTGCAATGGTTTCTGAGGATAATAAAACCCGGACGATTCCGGCGAAAAGTTCTTTGGAAGCGCTCTGCGGTTTGCAATGTCGTTAAAACCATGTTTTATCATGAATCGTTTACTTGTTGATGGATAAAACAGGGGAAGTGTCGTCGTAAATCGTGTGACCGGCATATACCCGGTAGCATCAGCCCACATATGTGTCACATGGGTAAATCCGAGAAGGAGAATTGTGAGTGGTGCCACGACAATGGATCGCATACCTTTTTTGTCAATAATAGAGCGCTTCCATGAATTACGGGCAATTAATGAAAACAATGCTGTAAAAATCAGAAAATAAAAGATCCCGAATCCCCACGTTTTCCAGCCAAGGATTTTAATTGTCAGAATTGTAAAGTGAAAACGGTGTGACGTATAGATCTGTGAATCAAGAAGAATTAAAGATATGACAAACGCTGCAGCGATGACTGAGATGCCGATAATTAACTTACGAAATGGCAAAAGAAGTACCAGCGGAATTGCAATTCCAATAAAGAGTAAAAGACCGATTGATAAAAAGTGACTTGAAAACGCTGCGATTGTATAGGCTATTCCAAGCGGTTCTGCCGGGAAGTGGTAGACAAAAAAGTAACGTACACCTGCAATTACAAAAACAATCGCGGCAATAGTAAAAAATTCCGCACTCCATTTAAGTAGTGATAGGCGTTCTTTAATCGAAAACAAAGGATTTTCTGATTTCATGATGATTAATTTCGATTGATAAAATGGTGGTAGTAACAGGAGATAAAAAAATTACCGTTACATATCTTAACTGCCTTTTACATCATCCGCAATTTCTGCAATAGCAGCAGCACCGACAGTAACACTGTTACCAAGGTTGAACACAACTTTTTCCCTGAACTGACGGATACCACTTTTGAATTTTTCAGAATTTTCACAGAGCGAATTAATCAGTGATGGCGCTTCGGACAGCTTTTCAGGAGAAAGTATTGCGCCTACCTGATTACGTATACTTATCTCCAGGGGTTCAAGGCCGAGTTCTGTATAGTTGTTATTTCGTACTCTTTTGGGAACATCAATGTATAAAACCGGTTTCTCAAGTCCGAGGGCATACTCTATAGATGTTGATGACCAGTCGCAGATGAGAATGTCGGAATCAAAGAGAGAATCAGTATCACCCATTTTTGATACATGTGAGAAAAGATTGTTTCCAGAACAGGTATCAAGAATATCCTGTATCACTTCGGGGGTTAACTTTGCAGTTTGATAATGAGGTCTGAGTATCACCCTGAATCCGGCATCAAGCAGGATCGTGACAAGCTTTTTCCCGCATATATTCAGAATTGAATTCGGACCCCAGGTCGGAGCGAGAAGAACGGTATACGGTTTCACGGGTGTATGGTTGCGTACAGCCGCCTCTTTCATGAGATTTTCGATACGAGCATATCCATGAGGAACAAGGTTTTTTGCCGGAAGATTTTTAAGTAACTCTCTTTTTCTTATTTCGTCAATCTGGTGCTGACCGCTGCAGAGAATCGTATCGTAATGATCGTATGAATTCTCAAAATCAACCATGTGCGTACTACCCATTGCATGGAACAGATAAATATAATGCACAGGGTTAATGGACTGTTTTAACTGAAAAATATTAAGATCAATCATTGTCAATACGAGGCAATCCGCTTTTAAAAACTGAAAGAAGGTAATAAGCCAAAATCCATCACCAATGAATAATGATCTGAATTCAGTATGTGTAAATGACAGGCCCTGATCCTTTAAATCGGAAGTAATATAGGTGACTTTTTTACCCATGTCAAGTAGTTTACCGATAATATCACTGAAGTGGTGCCAATCCTGACCGCTTTCAGAATAGATAACAATATTTCTGAATGCCGGATGCAGTTTGTAATAGGCGCGGTAATTCCTGTACGATGTAATAAATGCCTTAAGCGAGAATCCTTTTTTCCGACTCATGTGTCCCTGCTTGACAGTGTGGTATGGCTGCTACGCTTTGGTTCCGGACGTTTTTTTCGGTTCGGAAATCTTCTTTGATGGATTAAAGATTCTGACAATTTTGTACCAGAACGTTTTAACTCCAAGAGCAATTGTCGCAAGAATACCAACTATTGCAGAAATAATCATCGAACCGGTACCGGGATCAAGATACGCAAGAGATACATTTGTCTGGTGATCCGGTGTTTTAACAAACGATGAGACAACCGCTGTAACGATAAGCAGATTGAATAAAATGTTAACTGTGTTTGTTTTTTTTGACATTTTTATCACTTTTCATGAATTATAAAAATACTTGCAGTCCTGATTAAGTTTGGACGCATACAAAAAATAATAAAATCCCCTTAAATTATTAACAAAAATCATCACTAAAAACGAATTTAATCACTTTTTAACATTCATCCGGTGACAGAGATCCACGTTCGTATAATCAATCGCTTAGAAATAAACTGGAATTGAGAGGTAAGGTCGTTTACAGGTTTGCCCTTGATGAGTACGGGAATTTATTTACGTGTGATATTGTTGAATCGACAGAGCTGGATACTATACGTGAGGAAAAAATCAGGGGCATGATCAGTCGCTGGCGGTTTGAAACAATCGACAATGTTGGTGATGTCACCGAGATTGTATATCCATTCGTGTTCTCATCATAAAGCAAAATTTACTATTTCCGGTTTGTGATGTAATGCAGGGGCTTGTTATTTGAGCCTCTGCTTTTTTTTCGAGCACTCAATTGATGCTCAATGTTATAATTTTTAATCATTACTAAAAAACTTCGATAGAAGAATAATTAAGAGACACTGCGACTATCGATATTTAAGTACGGAGACTCGTTTCCAAATGTTTAAATTACCAATTGTTACAAGTGATAGCTCTCTTGTTGAGCGAACAATGGAATACCTTTCAAAAAACGATATGCATCAGATATCGCTGCATCAGCTTTCCGACAGTTCATCAACACTTGAATATCTTGGCATTGAGATGCCTGAATTAACAATTGTCAATTTCAGTGACAAGGGTATCGATGCATTTGAATTGCTTACAAATATCATGAGTGATGCCTGGTTGCTTCATGGGGGGATCATTGCCATATGCGATTCCAACAATGAGATTGAGCGTGTAGAATTAATTAAGGGCGCAAATCTGATTATTGCACTTGATACTACAGATTATCAAAGTTATGTCGCTAAAGTGGTATCGATAATCTTTAACAACAGAAGAATTCTGTTTCAACGTGAATTGAGCAGTGATTTTCTAAATAATATCAGTGGTTCATTTCAGCTTGACAATGATATCTATGATGTAAAGTGTTATGTAAACCTGATCTGTAATTTTCTCTACAACTCAAACAGATTAAAAATGGAACAGAAATTTAATGTCAGGCTTGCACTTACAGAGATGCTTACCAATGCAATTGAACATGGTAATTGTGGAATTACCTATGATGAAAAAACGGAATGGCTTGAAAAATCGTATGATATTGCCGAACTGATAGCATTAAAAAACCGAGATGAAGCCATAAACAGGAAAAAAGTATCATTCGAGTATACAATAACTCCTGAGAAGGCCATTTTTACCATCGGTGATCAGGGAAAAGGATTTGATTGGCGACATGTCAAGGATGTAACCAAAGACGAGTTTGTCCTGGAGCTTCATGGCAGGGGAATACTGATTACAAAATCACTTGTAAATAATCTTCACTATAACGAAAAGGGTAATGAAGTCACTTTTGAAGTGAATTTTGAAACGGAGAGAGCTGGTTCAATGCCTGGATTATTTGAATGTATTCCTGTAAAGGAAATTAAACGCGGTGATGTGATTTTCAATGAAGGTGAACCAGGTGATTACTTGTACTATATCGTTAAAGGCATTTACAACGTGGTAGTACAGGGTGAAGTCGTTTCAACTCTGACACCTGATGATATTTTTATGGGAGAGATGTCATTTCTCCTGAATAATGAACGCAGTGCAACAATTATCGCCGGGACTGATGGCAAGCTTATCGAGCTATCAAAGAAAAATTTTGTTGAAGCAATCCGTGAAAAACCACACTATGCACTATTTCTCTGCAGACTGCTTGCGCAGCGAATCCAACGGGTAAACAACGGGAGTGTTGGTGGGATGGGGTCAAGAGGCCAGAATCCAGAATTCAGAAGCCAGAATCTGGAAGCTGAATATTGCAGAGATCTGCGGTAGTGTATCGCATTTACACAGGTTACAAGTATATAGAATATTTGTAACCTGTGGGCACATAGGGTAACACTTTTAATTGTTAGCTTTTTTGCATAATTCCGCCAGTATACTGATACGTTTCTGACATCCTCCATTGACAATATAGTGAGAATGTTCATCTGGAGTTTTAAATGTTTGACCGGAAATAGTTTTGCAATTATATTCCTTGTTAGTCAATAATTCATGCTGTTCAAGTATTGATTTGATTTCCGGATTTTTAAAAAATGGTGGTGTTTTTTTGGGATTGTTTCTGCACCAGTGCAGGGTTTTATACCAGATAGCTGCACCAAGAGCTCCGCAGGCATTTCCGCTTAATCCGATTCCCCCTGCAAATCCCGCTGCCATAACCGCTTCTTTATTGTTTCCACCGGCTTTTTTAATAACCTCTGATGCACAGCTGAAACATTGTTGATCTGTTGGTGGTGTTATTTTATCTACTTGCTGTATACTGTCAAGAGCATCAGGTGCCCAGTTTGCAATAAGATTCAGGCATTTAAAATAGCCACCTGTTATAAAATACCTTGAAATGCTTAACGGATTATTCCATTTGCAATGAGTAAAGTCACGACAGTTTACACACCCGCTGCATTTCGAGAAAGAATTGACAATATTCTGCGAAATACAGATCGCAGAGCAGATAGATTGATTCATATCTGCATATCGTTTGAATGCATAATTACCCGCTGCAAGTGATGCTCCCCAGAGCATTCCACATTGATACCCTTTCGCAAGTAATCCTCCTGCTAGAAGATCGGATGCCCGTTCTTCATCACAGACACGTAAACCGGTTTCATGATTCAGAAGGTAAAACATTGTATGTGAGCATGTTCCGACAGAGACGAACTTTAAGCGGGCATTATTATGTATTGTTGCCATAATGGTAACCTTTCAGAATGTGGTGGACGACAATACTGCAAAATAGGCAGTATTATATTAATTCACCATACTTGGTGAACAACTGATCTGTTGATTATTTAGTTACAATTAAAACGATGTCTTTTTGTCAAAAATAAATTTAACAAAAACTCCTAAACCGCATGCTGTGACAAAAAGAATACAGAGAAAATCAAGAATCGGAATCATTGATATAATGCACAGTGATGCTGCACCGATAAGAAACTGGTAATGACGTTTAACGATGTTCCATTTAAATACGCTGACAAGTTGTTTACCGATTAGTGTGGCTCCGGTTATATAGGTAAAGAAAAGTAATGGCAACAGTCCAAGAATGAGCATCACACCGAGAGGAATCGAAAAAATCATAACAAAGCACAGTATTATGATCGCAGGATACATTAACAGTGGAATAATTCCCCAGACAAATGTATTCCAGAACTGTTGTGATGTCTGTTTCTTGTCAAGATATCTGAATGATGGAAGTAGCAGTAGTAATAAACCGAGAAGTACGAATGAGATAAAGAGTGCTGCTTTGAAAAATGCACCGATGGATCTCATTGTCTTATTGAATGCCGAGTTGTCCATTTCACAGGACAGCTTTTTGTCATGTGTAATGGTACCGGTGATTTTTGATTTAGCACTATCGTCAATTTTCTCTTTAGATCCGTAAATAAGATTTCCATTAACATGTGCGTTATCACCGAATGTAATCCGGCCGCCATACACTTTTACATCACCGTTAACAGTACCATTAAGTAGTACCTGACCTGCAGCGGCATATACATTTCCGTTAACAATGCCATCAATGGCAAGTGTTGCACCTGCCATGAAAACGTATCCGTCAATAGTACTTTTTTCACTGATATTAATTGACTTTCCAGCAAAATAGTTGTTTCCCCTTACCGGACCATTCACGATGGTGTTTACTGCAGCAGTCATAATACCATTGCCGGTACTTCCGTTGATGATCAAGTGTTCACCGACTGCGGTTAAACCAAGCTTTGTAGCACCATCAAAGGTAAGTCGTTTACCAAGAAAAATCAGATCTTCCGATTTCCCGGAAAAATTAAGCTCATTTCCAAGAAAAAGGTAGTCATCATCATATACTGTATTATCAGTTTTTATCGATGCGTCCTTTTCTTCTGCATAATTATTAATGACAACTGAACTGCTCAGTGATGAACTGCACAGAAATAACATAATACATAGGTAATACATCATTTTCATACTATACTCCAGTTTAAAATCCTACATGTCCTTAGCGTGTATTGTACAATCACATCTATAAGATACACTAAAAAGAACATAGCCTGTATCGATATGTGACCGGGTGGTTAAAAATGATAGCTGAATGGTCGATATCCGCTCCTGAATGGTTAAAAATCAATAAGCTTTCGTAACTCCTGTGCTCTTCTTCTTGATAATTCTATAGTCATACCATTTTTCATTCTGATAGTGAAGACGTTTTGTAACTCTTTGTTAATAAACGCAACATAATTGAGATTAATAATGTCGTTTCTACTGGTTCTGAAGAATACTTTTGAGTCCAGACGCTCCTCATAATAATTGAGATATTTATCTGATATCAGTTTTTCACTATTTGTGTAGACATAGCAGAAGTGTTCATCCAGAGAAATCCTGATGATTTCAGATGATTGAATTACCCTTGTTTTTCCCTGTATGGTTATTGTAATATGATCCGATGTCTTTACAATATGATCCTGTTGCCTGACAGGCGATTCACTGGTAAATAGTCTTGATTTTATCTTCTCAACTGTCTTTTCAAGCCGCTCATACCGCACCGGTTTAAGCAGATAATCAAGGGCATCAATTTCAAATGCTTCCGCAGCATGCTCAGAATAAGCGGTTTGAAAAACAATCAGCGGCGGGTGCTGCAATGATGATACTGTTTGAAAAACAGGAATACCTGGCATATTGATATCAAGAAATGCAACATCAACCCTGTGTGTGATTATCTGCTGTAGTGCCTCATTACCATCTGATGCCTCTGTGACAATTTCGAAGATACCGAATCTGTCTAGAAGTTCATGTAACCGCTGGCGGGCATGGGTTTCATCATCGGCTATAATCGTTTTAATCATGCTCTGAATGATATTTCTACCCCTCCGTTGACAAATAAAAATATTCCACCGCTTTTTTCAACTCGTTGTTTGGTAATTGTTAATCCATGACCATGATTCAGCATCGTGTCATTGAGAACTTTTCTGGAATCGATAATTGTAATTACCTGTTTATTATTTATACGGGATATGGTAATATCGACCGAAAGTAATTGTACCGATTTTATATTATGCTTGACGCAATTCTCAACAAGTGGTTGCAGTATCAATGGAGGAATAAGAAATGACGTGTCGCATATGATGGAAAAGTATAATTTGTTCTCAAAACGGAGCTTTTGGATTTCAAGATATTTTCGTACATTGTCAACCTCTTCCTGGATGGTAATCAGCTCCTTATCAGAATTGTCAAGATTGTCCCGAAGAAGATCCGATAGATTAAGCAGAGCATGTTCTGCCTTAACAGGATTTTTTAGCAGGGTTAGGATCATATTTAGCGTGTTAAAAAGGAAGTGTGGATTAATACGTTCGGAAAGCAGTTTCATTTCTATCTGATTTTTCAAAAGCCGTTCACTACTGATCGTTTTCTCTTTTTCGATCATAACTTCTTTGTAAATAATTGAACCGGTACAGATCGTTTGTAATGCTGTGATAAAAAGATAATTAAGCAAAAGAAAAGAGATCGCACCCCGGTTATAGTAGACAAAAAGCGCTGGTTCAAGAAATAATAAAAGGAAAAGATTAATACACGCAACACCTGTAATTACTGAAAAGGTGATGATCAGTATAAAAATGATACGTGTTTTTACAAGAAGAGATTGTGTAAGAGTGCAATTTCCAACAAGTGCAGCACCAAGAATAAATGAATTTATCAATGCAGCATGAATGAATTGCCAGGTGAAATCGTCAAGAATGTAACAGACAACAAGACTCAGCAGAATACCGGTAATTTGCGTAATAATAAATATTGATGGGAAGAAAAAACCGAATCGTTTTTTTGAGTCAATGTTGAACATCTTTTCCCGCAGTGTTTAATCAATCAATATCCAGCTATAGTACAAAAAAATAACTTAGTAACTGGCGATTACCGTAGTACACTTCTGTTACCTGCTTACAGATCAGATTTTATTGATTACCTTAACAATTTCACTGCAAATATTGACAAATGTATCCCGCATGATTCGTTCTGCAAATTTTGATGTGTCCATTGATGTCGTCGCATTTTGTCCTTGAACAGTGAACGTCCGCAATTGCAAATTGTCAAGTGGCGGAGCAACTGTAACCTCAACCTTCATCGTCGCGGTCATTGTCTGACTAAGTCCGGCACTTTTTTCAACGATGGTACATTCGATAATTTTAATGTCAATTGTATAATTTGCCACGCTGATATCCGCGCTATAATTTCCTCTGGATTCAAGCAGTGATTGAAATGAGGCACGAAAAGATTCAACAAGTGATGGCTTTATTACAATTGGTGCAGTCTTTTTTATTCCAGTCCGGGTGGTACCAAGTATTCCGTTTTCTTTTGATGGTGTTGTATCGGTGAATGATTGGGTGTAGAGTTTTATTCCTTCGTTGAATGCCGGAATCGAATCGAATTGTGTCACAAGCGGTTTAATGACAATGGGATTTTGTGCTTTCGCCCCGTAAGATGCTGATATCAATAGAAAAAACAAAAAAAATGGTATATACGTTTTCATACTGCTCCTCATTGTTGAAACTGGTACATGTAATTGCTTCTAAATATATAATCCGGCATAGGAATTCCTATAGACAGATACTTTTGTATGCCTCTGTTAAATGAGTTTTTAGATCTGCCTGTTTCAACCATAAGGAAAAACGTATTTCTTCTTGATTGAACGACCAGCTGTGAATCATTTTGTAGGTCGATCGTGATGCAGGAGGTTAGTTCGGGGCCGGGTAATTGCAAAAAGCGGGTAGAAAATGGTAATGGCACAGAGACATCGAAATGTTGTATTTATAGGATTCGCATCATGTGGCAAATCAACTGCCGGAAAAGCTGTTGCTGCACATGGGTTTACATTTGTTGATCTTGATACGGTGATTGAAGAACGTTTCCAGTACGATAAAAAGGAAACGCTCTCATGCCGTCAGATCTACAATCTATATGGTAATGAGTACTTTTTAAACCTTGAGACAAAAGTGCTGGGAAGCCTTCTGACACTTGAGTCTACAGTATTGTCAACCGGCGGCGGTGCACCTATGACCGCTGCAAATCGTCCTATTCTGAAACAGTTCGGTTTTGTTGTGTATCTTTATGCTGAGCCGGAGGTGTTACTTGACAGAATGAAATCAAAGGGGTATCCGGCATTTCTTTCAGACAATCCAACGGTCGAAAACCTCAATAAGATCTGGCAGGAACGTCATAAGGTTTATCGTCGCATGGCTGATCTGACAATAGATACAAACAAAAAAAAAATTGATGAAATTGTAACGGAGGTATTGGAATATATATGAGCAGCACAACAGGCACCCTTTTCAGGGTAAGTACGTTTGGTGAATCACACTGTAAAGCAGTCGGGGCAATAGTCGACGGGTGTCCGTCACAGATTGCACTTTGTGAAAAGGATATTCAGGTTCAGCTTGATAGAAGAAGACCCGGGCAGAGTGATTTATCAACGCCGCGTCAGGAACTTGACTCGGTAACAATTATGTCAGGTGTTGAAAACGGGAAAACACTCGGAACACCGATCTGTCTGATGGTAATGAATAAAGATCAGCGTCCCGGTGATTACAGTGAAATGATCGAAATCCCGAGGCCATCACATGCAGACTTTACCTATATGGCAAAGTATGGTATCAAGGCATCAAGCGGTGGCGGACGTTCAAGTGCACGGGAAACAATCGGGCGTGTTGCAGCTGGAGCTATTGCAGAAAAGTTTCTTAAAGAAACGTATGGTGTTGAAATTGTCGCATTTGTCAGCAGTGTCGGTGGCATCAATGCCTCAGGGGTTGACTACAATACTGTCAATCGTAAGACTGTTGATGAGACTATAATACGTTGTCCGGATACTGCTGTTGCATCAAAAATGATCGATCTCGTACGCGAGGTACGGGATGATCAGGATTCTGTTGGTGGTATTGTGACCTGTGTTATCCGTGGAGTTCCGGCCGGATGGGGGGAGCCGGTGTTTGACAAATTGGAAGCAAAACTTGCACAGGCTATGCTTTCGCTTCCCGCAACGAAAGGTTTTGAAATCGGATCAGGTTTTGCTGGTACAGCACTTCGCGGCTCACAACACAATGACCCGTTTACATGGGATGACGGGCAATTACGGACATTGACAAATAATAGTGGCGGAGTTCAGGGAGGTATCACAAATGGCGAAACCATAGCATTCCGCATTGCATTCAAACCACCTGCAACGATAGGAAAATCCCAGAAGACAGTCGATTTCAACGGAAAACAAATGGTTCTTGAGGCCAAGGGGCGTCACGATCCCTGTGTTGTTCCACGGGCAGTTCCGATAGTTGAATGTATGACAGCAATTGTTCTTGCTGATTGTGCATTGATTCAAAAAGCATATCAGAGATGACATGCCCTGTAAAAACCGGGACTTACCATACTTGTAGTCCCGGTTACCATATGACGTAATTATCTGAAACGGAATTTGATGGCAGGTAAAAAAAAGAAAATTCCAGAATTACTTTGACTGGAAACGATCAGAAATATATAAATTACAGTAAAAAAAAAATTAACAATGGAATTTTTAACGTATGGATATATTTATTTAGCTGAACTTTTAAACAAATTATTTCCAACGTTTATTCCGAATACTATTTTAGGCCATCAGCTAATTAATGCTGAATTTAACAAATAATACTAACGTTTTTTTGCTGGGGTGCGCCTGATGCATCCGGAAAATCCTGTTAAAAATTGAAGTACATAAATACAATGAAGGATGCACTTTATGGATGAAACAATTGATGAAACAAACGATCTGGAACTAAAACTTGAAAACTTTATTAAAAAAGTAAGTGAAACAGAAATTGTCTGGGGGCTTGAAAACGATGATGGCTTTGCCATGTCAAGTTCATCGGAGTTCGAGGATGATGATGGTGAACCGATAGAACTTATGTGTTTCTGGTCGGAGAAAAAGCTTGCAGATGCCTGTGCAAAGGATGAATGGAAAGGCTATAAGACAGTCCAGGTTGAACTTGGTGATTTTCTTGAACACTGGTGTGTCGGAATGGCTAATGATGGTCTTGTAATCGGTGTTGATCTTGATACTGAGTTGACCGGATATGAAATTGATCCACTTGATCTTATCCTTGAAATCAGTGATCAGTTGAGTGTAATCGGCAAAACAGTAAAACTAAAAGACTACAAAAGTCTTGATGCACTTGTTGAAGAGATTGAATCTCTTGATGAAGAGGATGAAGAGTAAGACGATAGGATTAAAACGCCTGGATTTAGATCATGTTACAACACCGGGTACTCTGGTGTTGTAACTACGCCTCTTGAATCCCCCACAGAGGGACTTTGCAAACCATCTCTCCAAACAGGTAAACAGGCCAAATGCTCTTTAAGTCTGCGGAGGTGGCGTGTCCGTTTGCGGACTTATCACCCCTGAACAACACTTAAAAACACCATCTGTTCCGCAAGATCAATCCCATTTACTTTTACCCGCAACAGCTGATTAAGCGTAACATTTTTTTCATGAATTCTTGCTTCAAGCGCGAGTTCAGGAATTAAAATGATCGAGAATCGTTCCCGTTTTTCTATCACAACGGCATCACCCTGCCAGTCGTGATGTTGAAGCAGATACACAAGCGTCCAGTGAAGATTCGATTGACGTTCAAGAATTGCTGCGGTGCCGGTGACTGATGCCGATGCACCAATGCGGTTAAGAATTGCCTGCTCGTCAAGAATCGGTTTGCCACTGATAAAGGCACGAAGCTGCTGGTGTACGACAAGATCAAGGTACCGGCGCAATGGACTTGTTGCCCTGCTGTAAAGTTTAACACCCAGGCCTGCATGTATATCCGGTGTACATTTAACAGTACCGGGCTGCAATTGTTTTCGGTAACTGAACATTGATGCATAATCGGCTGGATGTTCAATCGTTTCCGGGGGTGGCTGTGATGTATACGGGAAAGGAATTGCATTTGCCGATGCAAATCGCGCGGCGGTTTCACCGGCCATTATCATGCAATCGGTTACAAGTTCCTTTGAGTCCATTTCGGGTAACGGTGTTATTGTTACAGTATTGTCAACAACCCTGATTTTTACTTCCGGAAGTGAGATGAACACTGCGTTTGCGGCCTTACGGTATTCGCGATATTTACGGGTCATC
>CAYMGX010000007.1:0-37324 GCA_964390065.1 uncultured Fibrobacter sp.
AAGATGTGACAATAGCTTGCGCAGAGCATCACGATTCAACTGCGGATTTTAGGTTTATGATGATTTTTCCGGTATACTCAAACGGGGGGGGGAGAGAACTATCAAACAGGTTAGCAAAATGCCCGATTTCTATTGGACATTTCGGGTTGAATAATGGTTTTTGGCTATTTGAAAAAACACCCCTCTTAAAAAAGGGGGGTGCTTCCAGCGGGGATTGAGTTGCTACCTGCTACCCGCTTTATTCCTGATTCGCCTATGAATTTAAACAGCTTTAAACCCGAACCAGCCTTTACGGATTATAAACTTTGAAAATTCAATTACCGGAATAATGGTGAGCGACAATACACCAACGATCACCCAGTCTTCCAGTGTCAGGGCAAACGTTCCGAATGGCTTTTGAAGAACCGGGACATAGATAATCACTGCAAGCATTACGAGTTCCCAGATAATTGCAAGGTTGAGCCATTTGTTGGAAAATGGTTGTCTGAAAACATGATCCTTTTCCGACCTGAAATTATACGCTTTGAAAAACTGTATAAGAACAAGCGATACAAAGGTCATGGTCATTGCTTCTGCAATTGATCTTCCGGATGTCCGTGCCCACTGAAACAAGGATAAATTGACAATGGTTGACCACAGTCCGCCAGCCATCATGAGAAATAATATCGGTTTCGTAAAAATACCCTTGCGTGGATCATTTGGCTTACGTTTCATAATGTCCTTTTCGGCAGGGTCAACAGCCAGTGCCAGTGCCGGAAGGCCATCGGTGGCAAGGTTTACATAAAGAATTTGTACTGCGGTAAGTGGCAGCGGCATTCCAAGAAGCGTTGCTCCGGCCATAAGACCAATTTCACCAATATTTGATGAAAGAAGATAGGTGAGGTATTTCTTGATATTATCATAAATTCCGCGGCCTTCCTCAACAGCCGATACAATTGATGCAAAGTTGTCATCAGTGAGCATCATGGCTGATGCCTCTTTGGTGACATCGGTGCCGGTAATACCCATCGAAATGCCGATGTTTGCTTTTTTAAGCGCCGGTGCGTCATTGACACCGTCACCGGTCATCGCGACAATATGGCCGTTTTTCTGAAATGCATCAACGATACGCAGTTTATGCTCCGGGGCGACACGTGCAAAGACCTGTATTGATGCAACTGAACGCTGCAGCTCATCATCACTCATCTGCTGCAATTCTGCACCAGTGACTGTTTTCCCATCTGTTAATATTCCCAGTTCCCGTGCAATCGCTTGTGCGGTAATCGGGTGATCACCGGTGATCATAACCGGTATAATTCCTGCATCACGGCATTTCGAAACAGCATCTTTTGCTTCTACCCGCGGTGGATCGATCATGCCGACAAGGCCGATAAACGTGAGATCCGTTCCCGCATTTGCGATGGTACAATTCTGTTTCATTGTGATTGCAAGTACCCGGAGTGCTTCCGATGCCATTGTACGGGCCTGATCGAGCAGTCGCTGTCTTCCGTTGTTGTCAAGTGGTAGTATCCCCTCCGATGTTGCAATGGAGGTACAGTCCGGCACGATCATCTCGGGTGCTCCCTTGACATATGCAAATGTCGACTGGTTGTTTGAATGCAATGTGATCATCCGTTTGGTTTCAGAAGAGAACGGCAGTTCATCAATGCGCTCAACAGTCTGACGAAGTTTTGTTTCGTCAATACCAGATTTGCGGGCGAGAACAACCAGTGCTGCTTCTGTTGGATCACCCTGAATATCCCACTCTCCGGACTCTTCTTTGTACAGTTTGGAATCATTGCACAGAGCTCCGGCTTCCAATAGTGTCGTAAACAGTGGTGGAACCGCACCACCTTTTTCAGGTGTAATTGCTCCTTCGGGAATATATCCTGTACCATTGACAAGCAGTGTTGTATTGTCAACAAATACTTTTTTAATGGTCATTTCATCGCGGGTGAGAGTTCCTGTTTTGTCAGAGCATATCACCGTTGTGCTTCCAAGTGTCTCTACTGCGGGAAGTCTGCGCATGAGCGCATTTCGTTTAACCATACGCTGCACACCAAGTGCAAGCGAGATCGTTACAACAGCTGGGAGTGCTTCGGGCACAACGGCAACTGCAAGAGCAATACCGAAAATAAGCATTTCAATAAACGGTTGTCCCCGGAAAATACCGAGTGCAACAATGATCAGTACAATAACGATTGCCGCACGGGCAAGCATCGCTCCAACTTTGTCAAGATTCTTCTGAAGTGGTGTTTTCTCGGTTGTAACCTGCTGGAGCATTTTAGCGATTTTCCCGAACTCGGTCGACATTCCGGTTGCAACAACCAGCGCCTGAGCCCGTCCGGCACTTACTGTCGTACCGGCAAAAACCATATTTTTCCTGTCACCCAGCGATGCACCATCGGGGAGCTGAATCCGGTGATCCTTTTCGGATGGCATTGATTCACCGGTAAGGGATGCTTCCTCTATTTGTAAATTGCTTGACTGTATCAGACGTGCATCAGCCGGTACACGGTCTCCTGCCGCAAGAAGGAAAATATCACCGGGTACGATTTCAATTGCAGGGATAACCTGTTCCTTATTATCGCGAAGTACCTTTGCATTTGGTGCTGCCATGCTTTTAAGCGCCTCGATTGCCTTTTCCGCACGATACTCCTGAATGAATCCAAGCAGGACTGCGAATAACACAATAACAGAAATAGCAATGGCCTCAACACCATGTCCCATAAATGCAGAAATACCGGTCGCAATAAGCAGGATGATGATCAGAATGTTTTTAAACTGCTCAAGCAGCAGCATCCATGGACTTATCTTTTTTGCAGCTTCAAGCTTATTAAGTCCGTAGGTCTGAAGTCTGCTTGCAGCTTCTGTTTTTGTCAAACCGTTTACCGGGGTTTTCAGTTCCTGGTAAAGAGTTGTTATATCCTTTGAATAAAAATTATTCATAAGTCTCCTCTGAAAAAGTCTGTATGGTTACAAGTAAATTACTGAATTGATATAAACCGGCTGATACTAAATGCGCAATACTGATGATTGCAGGAACCACGAGGGTGTTGCTCGAAGATGTATCATGCAGATTGATGGCAGCCTGAGAAATGCACGATACATGAAGTCGTGAAACCGGAATATAAACGTACCACCCAGTTTGAGTTGCGTCAGTGCTGCATTAACACTACAACGGTGAACATGGTTGAATTGCCGGCTCTCCTGAGATGTTTCAAGTGGCGATTCCAGAGTTGCAGTGCTTCTGATGCAGGAGTAGTTTGCCTCGAAAACCAGAACAGTGGAGATAATAGCAATTAGTATTATTGTGATAAATGTCCTCATGACTTAAAAATCCGTCCGTTCAACCCGTTTATTGTTTCCGTAAGATACAATATACTGTCTGAAGGAGGATCAGATCAACTATTGATTCTGATAAAATTTGTATCTACACCTTTGTGACCCATTGTGTTGCTGCTACTGAACAGGGTCGTTGCATTTGCTTATTAATGCCATTAATATCACGAACCTGTCAGTTCTGCAATTTTACTACGAAATTTTTTAACCCTGAATGGTTTTTGCAAGTACACACATTCACACTCATTCAGTAAAGCCGTTCATTCTGTTGGTATATCACAAATAAGAAACGGTGCGTTGAAAATAAAACAAAATTCAAGTAACTGATAATAGATACAATTTTGTGTTGTCCATCCTTTACTTTTTTTACTACACAACCGCATCCCATTACAGTACAATACAAGGCGAAACAATACAAGGCGAATCTTTTGTATACAGCTCTTGCTGACAGTGTCTTATGCTGCTGCAAGGTTGATTCTGATCTACAGGTGCATTCCACAGTTGTATACATGATTTACTGTTAACTATAGAAAAAAATGATAACCCTGCAGGATAACGGGTACTATGGTTATGCTTTTACATTATGGTGGTACTTTTTTTCGATATATATGCTGCATTGTGCTGGTGATATTCATTGCCCAAACCGATGCAGATACGCATGTACGAAAGGTCCGTGTTGGCTTATTTCCTGCATCACCACTGGTTTTTGAAAAAGAGGGAAAAGCATATGGCCTCTTCATTGATCTGCTTGAGTATACAGCTAAAGAGAATAACTGGGAAATTCACTATGTGCGTGGTACCTGGAGTTCACTTCAGGAAGATTTGAAAAATGGTACAATTGACCTGCTACCAGCAATAGGGAACACGAAAGAACGTTTGGCACTCTATGATTTATCAAAAAATGCAGTGTTCATCGATTATGGTGTATTGTTTACTAAAAAAAAATATGTGATACATACAATTTTCGATCTTAACAATATGCGCATTGCTGGTTTAAAGGAGAGTGTATTTACCACCGGATTTAAAAACTACGCAGAATCCTTTGGGATTACCTGCGAAATTACCGAAGTTGCCAATAATGTACAGGTGATGGAGTATATAGTCAACGACAGTGTTGATGCAGGGGTTTGCATCTACTCGCTTGGGAATGAACTTGCAAAAAAATATCCTGTCAAAGTAACACCGGTTAGTTTTTCACCGATTGCACTGCACTATGCTGTCAGTAAAGGAAAAAATGCAGATCTCCTTGCTGCGATTGATGTAATTCAGGACAGGGAAGAGATGGATCCATCATCCTATTATAACGAACGGTTTCAATACTGGATGGGCTCACAATCAACAAGGAATATTCCAGGTTGGGTAGTATGGGGAAGTGGTGGGCTGTTTGTAACCGGGTTACTCTTTGCGTTGTGGAGTATCATGCTTAAGCGTCTTGTTACGATAAAAACACGACATCTGAATCAGGAAATATCAGACCGTAAAGCAATAGCAGCGGCACTACAGGAGAGCCAGGAACGTTTACAACTTGCAACAGGTGCAGCCCGTATCGGAATATGGGACTGGAATATTGCCACCGATCAAATGGTATGGGATGATATGATGTTTACAATTTATGGTGCCAAAGATTGGCCGCAATCGTTTGGTGTTGAACTCTGGAAAAATTGTCTTCATCCTGATGATGCCTCGTTTGTCTGGGATGCCTGTCAGGCAGCGATTCGCAGTGAAATTGACTATAATGTTGAATTTCGCATTATTCACCCTGATAAGAGTATCCGGTATATTAAAGGTGAAGGTATAATTCTGAGGGATGACAGTGGTAACGCAGTACGTATGCTTGGTGTTAATTTCGATATTACGGCTCAGAAAGAGACTATGGAGCAGCGTCAAAAATATGAGGCGCAGATACAGAAAAATTCAAAAATTGAGTCTCTCGGGGTACTCGCAGGTGGTATTGCTCATGATTTTAATAACCTCATGGGGGGCATATACGGATATATCGAAATTGCAATTGAAAAAAATAGTCAGAATGAGAATGCCACAACTGTGCTTAGAAAAGCTGTCAATACTATTGAGCGCGCGAGAGCACTTACATTGCAGTTGCTGACCTTTGCAAAAGGTGGTGCTCCCATAATGAAAAGCAATAATCTTTTTCCTTTTGTCGAGGAAACTGCCCTTTTTGCATTAAGCGGATCAACCATTACCTGCCGGTGTATAATTGAAGCAGGGTTGAAACCTTGTAAATTCGACAGAAATCAGATCGGTCAGGTAATTGATAATCTGGTTATAAATGCAAAGCAGGCTATGCCGCAGGGTGGAAAGATTGAGATAAGGGCGAAGAATTGCACGATTGGTGAAGGCAGACATCCTATGCTTCAGCCCGGTGAATATGTATGTATTGCTGTTAAGGATAACGGTACAGGGATAGCACCTGAAATTCTACCAAAAATATTTGAACCATTTGTGACAACGAAACCAACCGGATTTGGTCTGGGACTGGCAAGTTGTTACTCAATTATCAGAAAACATGGTGGTTGTATTGATTTGGAATCGGAAATAGGACAGGGTAGTACGTTTTCACTCTATCTGCCAGCATCAAACGAACAACCGGTTGATAGTGAACGGACTGTTGATGTTGACCATAAGGGAAATGGGATTTTTCTTGTTGTTGATGATGAAGTAGTAATACGTGAGACTCTGCAGGAGATGCTTCAATCGTTTGGATATACTGTGATTTCAAAACTGGATGGACAGGATGTTATTGACTATATGCGATCGGAAGCCGGCAGGAATGTTGCAATAAAAGGATTTATTTTTGATCTCACTATTCCGGGCGGACTTGGTGGTAAAGATACTATTAGTGAGATTCGTAAAACATACCCGTTAACACCGGTATTTGTGACAAGTGGATATTCTGAAGATCCTATAATTGCAGATCCTGTAAAATATGGATTTACTGCAAGTATCTGTAAACCATTTCAGAAAAAAGAACTCAAAGAGTTGTTGAACCGGTATTATTCCGTATGATGAGAATACTTTTACAACTGGAGTACTGTTTTTGTAATAATGGTAGTATTGAAGTGGATGTGGCCTGACACCATGGCTTGATGAACATGGGTTATTAAACCTATTAGGATAAATGTTTTAGAGCTGAATATGGAAAACTGAACAATGAATAAGACTGGCAGGATACTTGTTGTTGATGATTTGGATGATAATCGGGATGTTGTTGCATCACTACTAATCGCCGGCGGGTATGTTGTTGAAACCGCACATAGTAGCCATGAAGCGCTTTTAAAGATTGCTGCACATGTACCGGATGTAATACTTCTTGATATTGACATGCCTGTCATGAACGGGCTTGAAGTGTTACGGTCATTGAACGTGACGAACAACAACTACGAGGTGATTATTATAACAGGATATGAGAGTATTCAAAGTATAAAAATGGCAATTGAACTCGGTGTATTCGGGTATCTTTCAAAACCGGTACAGTGGGAACTGCTGAAAAATCAGGTTGAACATGCTCTCTCGATGGTTGCTGTTAAAAAAGAACGTCTAAGGTATTTACAGTTGCTTGAAGTGGAAGTAAACAAAAAAAACAATGAACTTCAGACTGCGATACATGTGCTTGAAAATCAGGGCCGGCGTCTTGATGCGGTGATAAACGGCATGGAGGAAGGACTTCTTGCACTGGATAATGAGGATCGTATCGTTTTATTAAATGTCAATGCTTCGAAAGTTTTGGGCTTGAAGTTCAGCGAATGTGCCGGGAGAACGCTAAGCAGTGCGCTGACGGATGAAACATTAAAATCAATGCGTTCTTTTTTATTGGATCATTCCCATACCGATAGCAAGTGTCTGGTACGAATTGATGGACCGGAACATGATGAAAAATATTATAATGTCAACAAAATCAAATTTGATGACAGCAATGGTACATTGCTTGGGGTGCTGGTTACACTGCTTGATCAGACAGATAAAATTAAAGCTGAACAACTGAGAACATCATTTCTCAGTATCGTTGCACATGAGCTGCGGACACCAATAACAGTAATTCAGAACTATCTTGCAATTATCGCAACAGAAAGTATCAGGAGTTCTGTGGATGATATGAATGCAGCCTGCTTTAAACTGAGTAATCTGGTTGACAGTCTTATCTCGCTTTCACGACTGTCAGATGCATCGATTTCCGCAAATGTTAAAAAAGTTGATATTCTGAATATTGTGTCTATTCAAAAAAATAAAGCCGGGGCTACTGCTGAAAATAACAAAATTTTGCTGGAAATTAATGATAAACTTATTAGTAAGGAGCTTTGTACCGACCCGCAGCTCCTCGAGATTGCACTTTTCAGCATTCTTGACAATGCTATCAAATACAGCAATGCGGGTGGTGTTGTGACTGTAAAGCTGGATCATTGTATGGTTGATGGCACAGATGGCGTGGCAATTGCAGTGGTTGACCAGGGGTGCGGAATTGATGATGCTCTTCAAAAGAGAATCTTTGAAGGCTTTACACAAGGAGAGCCTGATCTTACGCGTCATTTCGGTGGTCTGGGTACAGGTCTGTATCTTGCAAAACGGGCAATTGAAATACTACACGGACAAATAAATGTTGTCTCTGAACCGGGAAAAGGAAGTACTTTCACAATTGTATTACCAAAAATCGGGTAGATACCGTGAAAAATGATTTATCTGATATATAATGGAGGAATTATGAATCAAATCAAGGTGCTGGTGATTGACGATGAGAAACTGTTGTTGAAATCAACATGTCTGGCACTTCTGCAATATGGTTTCGATGCTAAAGGCGCACCTGACGGTATTGAAGGAATAGAGACTGCGGTATCGTTTCTGCCTGATGTTATTTTGCTGGATATCATGATGCCTGGAATGGATGGCTGGCAGGTGCTGGAGAAACTTAAAACGATTGATGAATGTTCAGATATCCCAGTGATTGTATTTTCTGCAAAGGAATACTTCAATGGTCTGGAACTGGCCCGTGAACATGGTGCACATGACTTTATTGCAAAACCATTTAATTTACAGACACTGATCAGGATGCTGCGGAAGACTGCCAGGAATGGTGATGAACAGAGGAGTGATGTATGAATGCTGGTTGCTATGATGTTGACAGATTTATTGAACGATTACCTGTTGGTATCATAATTTTAAGCACTGCTTTGAAGTTAGTACGATATAACGATCTGGCACTGCAGCTGTTACAGATCAATTTTGAAGATTGTCTATCAGATGACCTTTTTAGTATTGTTGATCTTCCGCTTCTGAAAAGTGCTGTTGAGGAAATTGTTAATGATAATTCGCTGCAACAGAGTCATGTCAAGCTTGAGATTGCAAACTACACTGTTGCATGTACAATCAAAACTGCATCGGTTGCCGATAAAAGTGAAATTATACTCATTCTTGAAGATAGTACCAAATTGAGTAATATTGAAAAAATGAAACAGGAGTTCGTAGGAACATTTCTTCATAAAATCAGAAATCCATTGTCAACCCTGAAAACGTCGCTTGAACTTGTTACTGATAAAAAACTGGGGCTTGTAACTGATTCTGCCAAGGAAATTCTCGAAATTGGATATCATGAAGTTAACAGAATCGCAATGCTGCTTAACGATATGCGGGATCTTTTTCTCATTGAAACCGGTCTTGCGTCTGCAAATCTTGTCATTGAAAATGTTGATCTGACTACCGTTGTTACTAGTGTTAAAAACGATTTCCTGAAATCGGAACCCCCCATGAACGAAATTGACGGAAGGCTTTCAATAAAAGGTGATACGCCGGTGTTTGTGTATGCTGATTATGAGAAAACAAAAATGATTGTCGCCAATATTTTAAAAAATGCACTGCAGTATTCTGATGGAAATGTTGAATTGATCTATGGTACTGATGAAGATTCTGTTACGATTCAGATACGGGATCACGGTGCCGGTATTGCTGAAGAGGTATTACCGCACATAAGCACACGATACTTTCGGGAGGATACATCAGCAACCAGGAAAAACGAGGGAAATGGACTCGGAATATTTATTGCAAAGTCATACGCCGAGCTGATGAACGGATCACTATTTTGCGAAAGTAAAGTAACTGCCGGAACGTCCTTTTTTATTACATTACCATCGGGTGGAGCGGCCATAAATGGATAAAAAAACAATGATTGCGAAACTTGATGGAATTGAAAATCTGCCAACGCTTCCGGTAATGGTACAACAGGTTCAGAAGCTTATTAACAGTCCGAATTCGAGTATGAATCAGATTGGTGCGTTAATCTCTAAGGATCAGGCTATTGCTGCACGGGTTATCCGTCTTGTAAATTCGGCATTTTATGGTCTGGGGAGAAAAGTATCATCCATACCACAGGCTATTGTTGTATTGGGATTGAACACTGTTAAAAATCTTGTCACCGGAATATCGATTATAAATATGTTTGATGCGGCCAATAGTGCAACGCTGTTTAACCGGGATATGCTATGGCTGCATTCTCTTGGATGTGCAATGGGTGCCCGGTTGCTTGCAAAAAACCTTGGAAGGAATGAAACTGAGGATTATTTTCTCGCTGGATTACTTCACGATATAGGAATATTAATACTTGATCAGTTTTTTCATGATGAATTTATAACTGTGCTTGCTTATGCAAAAGAAAAAAAACTTGATTATTATTCAGCTGAACAGAAGGTACTTGATTATACGCATTGTGATGTTGGAGCAATTGTCGCAGAAAAATGGAAAATTCCTGACTTTTTAATTCAGACAATGAGGTACCATCATACATCTGTCAATAATAATCCGGAAATTAACTGTGATGTTATAAATATCGTGCATATTGCTGATATAGCAGCGACAAATGCCGGTTATCATATGGGATTTCAACCTGGAAAAGTGAGATTTTTTGAACATGCTCTGACAGTAACAGGAGTCAAACAATCCGGTATTGAGGATGCATTTGCTGTTGTGGAAAAAGAGATAAATATTCTGAAAGCAGAATGGGGACTTTAACTGGTATGTTTTTTGTCTTACGAAGGATACCGTAGTGTACAAAAAGCGAAGGGTTAAGGAACTGGTACCGTAATATGGGTGAAAACGAAAAAAACTTAAATGATGATACTGATGATCTCATCGCCAGAGTCGAACGTCAGCTTAATGAAATTGAAAACGCTGAGTATCTCCATGATATGACTGCTGATGCCCTTGATGAAAAGGGATTTATTGGTAATAAAAATATCAATTTGGGAACAGGCAGATTGTCACACGCAACTGAAAAAGAACATCTGTTTTTTGAACCGAATGTTCTTTTTGAACGTCTTGACGACAAAACAAATAGTGCTGCAATAAAGATTGAAACATTGTTGCATATTCCTGATGTTGAGCAGGGGCAATTGATTGCAACCCGTGCAGCGAATGAGAGTATTCCTTTTGATGCTGGTGAGAATGTTTCCACAAATATTGTCAATGGAGAAGTACAGTTTTGTGCGAAAATCCGCGGAAAACCGGTCATTATTAAAAAAGAGCTGCATGTTGTTCCATCCGATGTTGATAGCACTTTTAAAATTACATGGGACACCAAAGGAATGACTGCATATCTGGAATGCACACCTGCCTATGGTTCAGGTTCTCCGCTTGTTTTAAGTACTATTCTGGAAGAGCTGGATCGTCTGGATATACGGTACAATATAAATAAATTACTTATTCAACAAATTGTTGCTGAGATAAACAATACTAAAACGGGAAAAAAGCAGGTTGTTATTGCAACAGGAACATTACCGGTAGATGAAAAGAAAGGAACAGTATCCTTCGAATTTGAAACCAAACCGGTTGAATATGAATTCAGTATTCTGCCCAATGGCAAAATTGATTATAAAAAATCGAAAAATATCCTTACTGCAACTTCCGGGCAGCTGCTTGCTCATGTGTGGCCGAAATCGCCGGGTGTTTCCGGAACAGATATTTTCGGGGAATCAGTACCATTTGAAACTGTTAAGGATGATTCAGAATTGGTTGCCGGGTCAGGTGTGATGGTGTCAAAGAATGAAAAGGGAACCTATTATTACGCTGCCATTGCCGGTTCTATTGTTCTTAATGGATCAATTCTGGATGTTGTAAATATGTATGTGGTTGAAGGAGATGTTGATTACACAACCGGAAACATTGTGTTTAACGGAAATGTCATGATAAGCGGCACTGTTCTGGATGGATTTGAAGTCCATGCAGATGGTGACATCTTTGTTTCGAAAATTGTCGAATCGGCAAAACTTGTTGCAGGTCGGGATATAATTGTCAAAGGCGGTGTCCTTGGAAGATCAAAAGGTTTACTTACTGCCGGAAGGGATATAAACATCGGATATGCGCAAAATGCGTGTCTTGAAGCACAGGGGAATGTTTATATCGGAAACTATGCGGTTAATAGCTACATTGCAACATCAAAAAAGTTAATAATGCTTGACAAAAGAGGGGCAGTAATTGGCGGTGAAGTGTATGCATTACAAGGAATTGATGTGCGTTCGCTTGGATCCGAAAACTCCACAAAAACCTATGTTGAAGCCGGTACTGACTATCTTGTCCTGCGCATGGTAAAAGAAATGAATACTGTTATTGATTTTTGTGAACAGAATGTCCGCAAAATCAATGCGGCATTGAAAACACTGGCAATAAAACTGGCTTCAGGAACAGAACTCACACCATCATTGAAGAATTCGATGCAGAAGGCACTTGATAAAAAACGGGAACTGGAGCAACGTAGAAAACGGGTTTTATCAAAAAGAAATGATTTACAAAAAACAGCTCTTGAAATAGACCGGTGTTTTATCAAAGTAAAGGATACCTGCTATGCGGATGTGACAATAAAAATCAAGGAATTCCGATTGGTCGTTACAAAAGAACGGAATCGCATTAAATTCTTTGATGACTTGAAAGCAGGTGATATTGTTACCAGTTCATATTGACAAATACAACTACGGCAGATGCTTGAATCGTCGGGTTTACAGTAATAAAGCATTACTACTTCACGAAGACTAATCTCCTATATCAGCCCGGGCTATCAGGGCTACTCCCGAAAATAGAATGTTGTTCCTGATACTGCGGGATTAAGGTACTTTTGATTTATGCTGATAATTGAAAACAAATTTGCATTTATTTCAGCGTCTTTATATATTAAATATAAGGTGTTAACGATCTACAACAGTTCCAGCAGGATGTATGGAACTACCGGTAATTTCAGGAGCCGGATAGCTGCAAAAATACTGTTAATCAGTATCCGGTTTATATAAATCACTTTGTTAATGTCCACGTTTGTTATTTGTTTTTTTTCGGAATTTTCAGAAGTACTCTGCAGACTGTAAAAAGGGCAATTGAATTGCCTGTATATAGATAGTTGTTTCTATGTAAGCATACTCTATCATAGTTTTACGGAGGTTACATGAAAAAGTACCAGGCCGGATCAATCAAAAATGTCTGTTTTGTCTCCCATGGCGGGGTCGGAAAGACATCACTTCTTGAAGCAGTCAGTTTTACCTCGAAGTCAACATCACGGTTAGGCAAAGTAGCTGCCGGTAATAGTACGTTTGACAGTCGTGCTGATGAAAAAAATCACAAAATGACAATTTCGACACATCTCGGGTTTTGCGAGTGGAATGATGTAAAAGTAAATATTCTTGACACTCCGGGATTTCTTGATTTTCTCGGAGAGGCAAAAGCAGCCCTGCGGGTGGTTGAATCTACGGTAATACTTGTTGATGCGGTGAGTGGAATTCAGGTTGGGACAGAACTTGTTTCAAAATATGTTGAAGAATCAAGAATACCGAAACTGTATTATGTCAATGGCTGCGATAAGGAGAATGCTGATTTTGTTAAAGTTGTTCAGACTTTAAAGGATAACTATGGAGCCGGCATTGCACCGGTTTTTATTCCGGTTGGTACCGGGTCGGGATTTAAAGGTATTATTGATCTGCTTAAAAAAGAGGCATGGGAGTATTCCCGTGATGGCTCCGGAATCGGAACAAAAACCGCGATACCACCATCGCTTGAAAAAGACGTCTCCACGATGCGTCAGGCATTAATGGAAACGATCGCTGAAACTGATGAGTCACTGATGAACAGCTATTTTGAACATGGTGAGTTGACAAACGATCAAATAGTTACAGGACTTGCATCAGGGTTGAAAGCGGGTATACTTTCTCCGGTCATTGCAGGATGTGCACTTTACAACATGGGTACAGACAAGTTCCTTGATGCCATTGTAGCACTATGTCCATCAGCAGATTCGCGTACTGAAGTAACTGTCCTTGAAGACGGTGCAGAGAAGATAATAAAATGTGCGGAATCATCCCCGGCACTTTCATTTGTATTTAAAACGATTTCAGAGGAACATCTGGGTGAAATAAATCTTGTGCGCATGTTCAGTGGTAAAATTGTCTCCGGGCAGGATGTGGCAAACGTTGGCAGAAACAGTACTGAACGTGTGGGAAACATGTACTTTCTTAAAGGAAAAGATCGTGTCGATGCATCAGAGTTGACATCTGGTGATATCGGCGGTTTGTTGAAATTAAAGGATACCCACACAAACGATACCCTTGCAGACAAAACAATAAAGTATCGTCTCCTGCCAACCATTCACCCTGAACCTCTTGTAAAGATTGCAATCGCACCGAAGAACAAAGGTGATGAGGACAAGGTCGCGGTTGGTCTCGCAAAGCTTCATGAAGAAGATATCGGGTTTACCTACAAGTATCACGCTGATATTCATCAGTCGGTGCTTTCTGCAATGGGGGACATGCATCTGGAAGTCATTCTTGAAGATCTGAAAAATCGTTTCAGAGTAGAAGTGGAAAGAGCACAAACAAAAATATCCTATCGCGAAACGATTACCAAGTCTGTAAAGTATGTTGAATATACTCACAAGAAACAGAGTGGCGGGGCAGGTCAGTATGCACGTGTTTTTATCGACCTTGAACCGCTTCGGCGTGGTGACGGTTATGAGTTTGTTGATAAAATAGTTGGTGGAGTGATTGACCAGTCATTGCGTCCAAGCGTTGACAAGGGGGTGCATTCAAAACTTGAGGAAGGCATTATTGCCGGGTATCCGATTGTTGATGTGCGGGTCTCGCTGGTTGATGGCAAAACGCATCCGGTTGACTCAAAGGATATTGCATTTCAGATTGCAGGCCGTGAAGTATTCAAAAAAGCTTTCGAGATGGCTTCTCCGATACTGCTTGAACCGGTTGTTGACCTTGAGGTAACTGTGCCGGAAGAGTATACGGGTGATATCATGGGCGATTTGTCATCACGAAGAGGGAAAATAGGCGGTATGACTCCATCCGGAAAAATGCAGACAATCTCTGCCAAAGTACCTGAAGTTGAAGTCGCTACGTATTCATCAACGCTGCGTTCACTGACACAGGGCCGCGGTTTTTATACCAAGAAGTTTTCTCACTATGAACCGGTACCGGGAGAACTGGCAAAAAAGATCATTGAGTCGCATGCGGCTGTGGTGCAGGCAGCTCACGAATAAGTTATTTATTGAATTTTTGATTTTTTGTAAGAGCGAAATTCCGGATTGGAGTTTCGCTTTTTTTGTTCGTGTATCTGAATTTTTTGTCAGTTCTTTCCGATATTGTGATCAAAAAAAATGGAGTCAATGATAAAACTCGTGCGATTTCCGCCAATGAAAAACAACTGAACTTAAATAGAACCGTACGATCAGTTATAACCACAATACTTACAAAAGGGAGGCACCTGCCGGTTTAGCTGTTGCCATTATTCGTTACCGATACAGCTGATGTCTGTCGGGTATGAGTGTCAGGATCAGGCCTGCAGGTTTAATCGTTAACAATTTTTCAATCAGGGATGTGTGAGATGCTGAGACGTTCAAGGTGTGTTGTGTTTGGGATTATTGCTGCATTGGCAGTAAGTGTATCTGCTGCTGTTGTGCCGCAGACAACAAAAGATTCAATGTCGGGGAGCTGGCTTGTGGTGAATGACCAGAAACTATTTGTGTCGGGGATGAATCTGGCCTGGATCAACTTCGGTACCGATGTCGGTGATAAGGGAATGGATATCAATTCCTTTACCGACAAGATCAAACAGATACGTAAGGCGGGCGGCAACGCGATACGCTGGTGGTTACATACTGATGCACAAAACTGTCCTAAGATCGATGCAACAGGAGCAGTCATCGGTCTTGGCGCAAATTCAATCCGTAACATGAGAATGGCACTTGATACGGCGTATGCTTATGGTGTTGTAGTCGATATGTGTCTCTTCTCTTTTGATCTGCTCGTTCCCGGTGACGGCGCGGGGAAAACAGCATACAGCAGTTTTAATCTCGATAATAACTATACGTTTCTTACCGACACATCAAAAATCACAACTTATCTGAATAATGGATTAAAACCGATACTTGACAGTGTTGGAAATCATCCCGCAGTAATGTGCTGGGAGGTTTTTAATGAGGCGGAAGGAATGCTTGCATCTGCCAACTGGTCGCATGTTACAAAGAAAATCACTCAAAATGATATCCTTCGTATCACTAACAGGATCGCAGGTTTTGTGCATAGAAACAGTAAAAAGATGGTATCAACAGGAATCGCATCGTTTCAGTATTGCAATGAATACAGCACAGAAAAACTAATCGCTGCAGGAGGTGATCCTGACGGGTATCTTGATTTTTATATGGCTCACTATTACCCTGAATGGCAGGGCTCAGAAATTTCTCCATTTCACAATGATGCATCAAAATGGAATATGGACAAACCGGTTTTGATTGGTGAATTTCCAGCCAATGACTGGAGCTCATCAACAAAAGGGCCATCAAGTAATCAGCCACTTAAAACGTCTATGACCAGTAAAGATGCATTCAACTGGGCGTATGATAAAGGATATGCCGGTGCGATGAGCTGGGCGATGACCGAACAGAACTCATTTTTCGGTTCCTACGAAACAACTGCACCGTCATTGACCGATCTTTTTACAAAGCACAAAGATGACATTATGATTAAGGATGTTACGATTACCGAGCTCAGCGGTGATCTTGCCATGCAGATCAAACTCGATCTTCCCGGTGCAACAGCAACGCCTGAGGCTGAACTCAATGGCACTTTTAATTTTAGTGGTGTTGACAGTTTGATAGCTGATGTGTATCTGCCTGAAGGAACTTCCACAGGTGTCAGGTTACTGATGGTAATGAAGTCATCCAGCAGCTGGACCTGGTGTCCATCAAGTGTTTCGTTTACGCCGTCATCTGACGGAACATGGCTGAGGTATTCTGCTCCGGTTGCATCATTTACTGCATCATCAGGCTCGATCAACCTTACCGATATCAAGCAGATCCTGATTCAGTTTGTGCCATCAGCCGGCTCATATAATGGCACGCTTCTTATTGACAATGTACGATCAAAGAATGGTTCAACAGAAACGGTTATTTCAGATTTCAACAAGACTGGATCAACTTGGGCAGAGTATGAAGTTGGCACAGCCGACAATATTCAGATCAGTCTTGCACAGCGACCCGGTAGTTCATCCGTTAGAAATAGCTTCTTTGTAAAAAGTGTTGATGGAATGAAAATCGCTTCGATAAACAGAAAACTCATGGTCACAAAGAGTACATCGTCAGATGCCCATATTCGTGTACTGGATCTTTCGGGAAAAACACTTAAGGCTGCTGCGCTGGCTGGTGCTGCCGGAACAGCGCACACGCTTGATTGCAGCACACTTGCATCAGGAAAGTATCTTGTTGAGGTAATTCAGGCCGGTGTATCAAAAATCAGTTCATTTATTCTGCAATAAGTGAAAAAGACAACTGGTTAAAAAGGGTGCAGCTCTCAGGACTTGTGCCCTTTACTTGTTTCAACATAATTGTATGCTCAAGGAATGTTCTCCATGACACGTAAAACGTCATTTTTTTCCCTGACATTTCCCCCGAGAGCGATAATGGCACTATCGGAAACTCCGTGAGCGCGCAGCGGTACGATATAGTCTTTGTAAATGTCGGGCACTGATGAGACCAGCAGTGTTGACTTGTCTTTTGACACTATGGTGTAATTTGACAACGCTGGAATGCATGCTGATTCACCATGATTAATTTCGAGCATGAAATTATTGCATTGTATTGTCGCAGTACCTTTAACTGCGGTGATTACGCTGAATGACTTCTTTGCGGAAATGACTGCCGATACACCTTTTGTCAAGTTGTACTCATCAATTGAAAAGTAACGGCAGATTATACGAATGCTGCGTGTGTAGCCATTGTGCTCAATAATCACCGGAGTAATCCTGGCGCTGCCGTGCGCGGTGCAATTGGAAACCATTATGGCATTGTCAATATGGAGATCTCTTGGATTCCCATTTGCGTCATATCTGTCCCAGTCGTATACCCTGAAAGTTATATCCGAGCTTTCCTGAACTTCATAGATCAAAGCACCTGCCATTATTGCATGAATTGATCCGGACGGTATGAAAAAAAGATCTCCGGGATGTACCATTTCCTCCTGAAGCATCGACCTGAAAGAGCCGTCAGCGATTGCTGTACGCATTGCATTACGGGTTATATCTTTTTTAAGACCGGTGATTATTGTTGCGCCATCCTGTGCGTCAACCACATACCAGCATTCAGTCTTACCGCGCGTACCCCAGGCGTTGTTGACCGTTTGCGTGTCATCGGGGTGAACCTGCACTGACAGTTTATCATTTGCATCAATGAATTTATACAGTAGCGGAAATGAGGTACATTCGCAGGCCCCGAGGAATTCTCTGCCATAACGTTCACAAAAATCACCAAGTGGTAATCCTTTGTAGGGCCCGCTAAGTATGGTCGATTGGTATGGTTTCTCACCGGAAACCTCCCAGGATTCGCCAATTTTTATAGCAGCATCAACATGTTTGCCAAGTTTCTTTGAAAGCGCATCACCACCCCAGATCTTTTCAAGAAAAACGGGGTTTACTTTAAACGGTTCCTGAATCGTCACAATAGTTCTCCCTTTAGTAATGCCTAAAAATAATATAGGGACATGATAAGATTGAGGTTGAGATTGAGGTTGAGGAAAACAAGCAGGAAGAAAACATTTTTCCTTCCTCTTTAACCTTAACCTCTACCTTAACCTTTCCTTTCTACGCTTCCAGGTACTTCAAATACCCTTTAGCTCTCGGTGTATGTATATGTCGGAGTGTTTTTTTGGCGTTGCTGATGACTACTTCATGATCTGAGAGCAGACAAGATGCAATAAGATCTTCAATGCTGTTTGATGAATATTTTATTTTTGACATAACCCAGATCGCCGACGCCTGCATCAGGTGGTTTGTGCTTTTAAGCATTTCGGTAAGATCCGGTTCTATTTCAGTAAATCCAAGATTGTAAAGTGCTTTTAATACATTGCCGCGGATTCTGTTGTTTTGATCTTTTCTGAAACGCAGCAGAATCGGTACTATTCGCTTATTGTTAATTGACTCAAGTGCTTCGATGGTGTTGGCGCGGACCCTGAGATCTTTGTCGTTCAATAGCGACAGTATAAGATCATGATCATTCGGACCGATGATTCTTCCCAGCAGGCAAACTGCAGTTGCCCGGATCTTTACATCTTTGTTATGAATCAGCTTTGCGAGGATCTCTCTGAGCTGCGGATGCTTTTTCATGAGGCCAAGAATCTGTACCGCACGAACCCGGCGTTCTTCGATATCGGAGTAGAGATCGTTACTGATCTCATTAACCACCGATGGGTCAAGTGAGTGCAGTAATTGGCCGAGTTTTTCTCTGACTGAGTGATCAAGATCATGATAGTGATTGATGAGATTTTCTTTTATCAGACCGCTTGATGCCTGTATCGATGCATTGCGGATGGACGGATTTGTACTTTTTACCAGAGCAAGTACTGATTGAAGATCGTTTAATTTTCCCTTTTTTCCAAGAATTCTGAGCGCAGCAAGTGTTATGTCTGTGGTGGCACCTGTTAGACTGGTTCTGGCCTGCTCAAGATCCATTGGTACTCCGTAATTCAGCTATTTTGTCCCGAAGAATTGCAGCACGTTCAAAATCGAGTTTCTTTGCTGCATCAGCCATCTCTTTTTCGAGATCCAGGATTGTAACCTTCTTCGATGATTTTTTCTTTGCTCTGCCCTTACCCGCCGGTGATCCATATGCTGCTGCAGGTTCAGCAGCAGCAAGGTATTCATCAGATTCCGTACTGGCACCATATATTATACCATCATCAATTTTTCGAACAACACTTTTCGGTATAATATTATGTTTAGTGTTGTATTCAAGTTGTTTATGACGTCTCCGCTCACTTTCAGATACCGCTTTATTGATAGAGTCGGTCATTGTATCGGCGTAGAGAATAATCCGTCCGTTGATATTACGTGCCGCACGTCCCGAGATCTGAATAATCGATCTGGCAGATCGCAGAAACCCCTCTTTATCTGCATCGAGGATGGCAACAAGGGCAACTTCCGGAAGATCAAGTCCTTCTCTGAGAAGATTAATACCGATAAGAATGTCGAACTCACCTTTTCGGAGATCACGCAGGATATCGGTTCGTTCAAGGGTATCGATTTCTGAATGAAGATACTTCACCCGGAAATTTATTTTTTCGAGGTACACGGTCAGGTCCTCAGACATCTTTTTAGTGAGTGTTGTTACAAGTGCCCGTTCACCTTTTTCAGCAATCCCCCTGAGCTGCTCGATAAGATCATCAACCTGATTAGTTGCCGGACGAATTTCAATCGGCGGATCAACAAGATGAGTCGGACGAATCACCTGCTCTGCAAAAACACCACCGCTCTGGTTAAGTTCATAGTCTCCGGGTGTTGCGCTAACATAGATCACATTATCGGCAAGCGTTTCGAACTCTGTGAAACGCAGAGGCCTGTTGTCAAGCGCACAGGGGAGTCTGAAGCCGTGATCGACAAGTGTTTGCTTTCGTGCCCGGTCACCATTATACATTCCCCGAATCTGCGGCAGTGACACATGTGATTCATCAATGACCAGCAGGTAGGGTTTTCTGAAGAAATCAATCAGGGTATAGGGGCGGGTACCAGCCTCGCGCCCGTCAAGAATTCGTGAGTAGTTTTCGATCCCATTGACATACCCGACTTCACGGAGCATTTCGATATCGTAATTAGTACGCTGCTCAAGCCGCTGCGCTTCGACCAGTTTGTTTTCACTTTTAAACCGTTCAAGCTGTGACTCAAGTTCTGATTGTATCTGCGCAATAGCGTTGTCCATGCTGAGATCAAGGGTCATGTAGTGCTTGGCGGGGAAAATGGTCACTTCGTCAAGTGAGCCCATAATTTTTCCTGTGACCGGATTGACTATACGGATCGCCTCAATGGTATCACCAAAGGTCTCAAATCGTAATGCATTCTCATCATAGGCAGGTTGCAGCTCATAGACATCACCCTTGACTCTGAAGGTCGCACGCTGCAGTGATATATCGTTTCGGGTATACTGCATTTCGGTCAGACTTTTGAGGAAACTGCGTCGTTCAAGATGATCACCAACTTTGACACGCACACTTGATGCGAGATAGGCGTCGGGAGAACCGATACCATAGATACATGAAACACTGGCGACGATGATTACATCGTTTCTTGATAGAAGTGAACTTGTTGCTTTAAGACGGAGCCGGTCAATCTCATCGTTGATCATCGATGTTTTTTCGATGAACGTATCAGTGGATGGAATGTAGGCTTCGGGTTGGTAGTAATCGTAAAAAGAGACAAAGTACTCCACCGCATTTTCAGGAAAGAACTCTCTGAACTCCTGAAAAAGCTGGGCTGCGAGTGTTTTGTTATGAGAAATAATCAGTGTGGGAAGCTGCAGTTGTTCGATGACATTGGCGATGGTAAAGGTTTTCCCTGAGCCGGTAACGCCAAGGAGTACCTGCTGTTTCTGATCACTGCGAACACCGGTGACAAGATCATTAATTGCCTGTGGCTGATCTCCGGCCGGTTTGTAGGTAGATGCGAGTTTAAATTTCATAGACGTCTTTAACCCTATCTACAGATTCGTTGTTCCCTTTGTGTTGGCAGGGACAAGGCATGCCTTGTCCCTGCTAATCGAATCGTTGCCCCCGTCAGGCAGGCTGGTATTAATTATTTGTCCTTATAGAGAATATAACATCAATGAACGGGGCTACGGTAGGGCTGCGTTTGCCAACCGGGAATTCCTCAATATCAATTCCACCGTCAAACTGGAGATACGGGATTTTTGGTGGGTGTATACGTACACCGCTATCAAAATTAAGATAGAAGTAATCATCGTGAAAATCAAAAGATGAACCAACTTCACCAATGATTGAAACCCATTCTGATGGTGTTCCCATAATGCCGAAATCAACACCAGAAGAGACTCTGTCGCCAACTTGTGTGTGTGGTGTAATTGCGCATTCAACAGTTGGTGTTCTGACAAGACCAATAGCGAGGTAGGTTCCAAAGCGGGGATCTGCCTCACTCGGGATACCATGACTGCCATGCCCCATATGACCCAGAGTATAGGCAAGACCTGCACCAACGCTCATATTTTCAAGGATACCATATTTCCCGCCAAAATTGATACGGCCAATATTATCAATTAACGATGCATGCACCTGGAACCGTCCAGGAAAACTGTAGGAGATTTCGTGCAGTGACGCCACAAGGGTGAATGGTTTTGTAACATACGCTGTCGGTGTGTAAAAGTAATGTGATGGTTTCGAGGGTATAAGACGGACATCCTGACTGTTTGCCATTGATGGCATTAGTATTGCCACGGTTGCACAGGCAATTGAGAGTAACTTTTTCATGATTCTATTCCTTCCTCTATGATAATAGATATATCAGATTTTATATGACGCACAAGCGATGTTAATACGCTCATAAAAACTTACAATAACGTGTTTCGCAGTTGTTTTTACATTTATAGGTTGTCTCCCATAGTTTCATTTTCATCTAAAATACCTTGTAGAATTCAATTGAACAACATTATCGGTAGAGACATTATAAAATGGTGTCGCTGCTGACCGGTAAATGGTTTCTGTATGATTCTATGGAATACATAAATATTTGATTGAACATGTGAAAAAACTACACACCGGATTACACCGTAATGTTATAATCATTTTAAATTGCTAAAGTTATGTAATTTTGCGGGGTAAGCAGTTTACAGTATGAATTCTTCAAATATAACCGGCGGACTATCGTCAGCGCTTAACTCTTCTTTTTTCAAATACCTGGCTCGTCAGCGGGATCTGATAATTGTGCTTGGTGTCATCGGCATTTTGCTGGTGATGATCATTCCGATGCCGACATTCATGATTGATGTAATGCTGTCGCTGAATCTCTGCCTTGCCCTGATCATACTGCTGGTTTCCATGTATACAAATGAAGCGCTTGAGTTTTCAGTGTTTCCATCGTTACTACTTACGGTGACTCTCTTTCGGCTTGCACTCAATGTGGCAACGACGCGGTTGATTCTCAGTCAGGCTGATGCCGGACATGTCGTGGAGGTTTTCGGTACGTTCGTGACGCGCGGTAATATGGTTGTCGGCGGAATTATCTTTTTAATAATTGTATTGATTCAGTTTATTGTGATCACTAAAGGTGCCGGCCGCATCGCAGAAGTCGCAGCGAGATTTACCCTTGACGCAATGCCTGGAAAACAGATGGCGATTGACGCCGACCTTAATGCTGGATTGATCAATGAGGAACAGGCGCGTTCACGTCGTTCCCAGATTTCACGCGAGGCTGACTTCTACGGGGCCATGGATGGAGCATCAAAATTTGTACGCGGTGATGCCATCGCCGGGATACTGATAACTATTATTAATGTTATTGGAGGATTTATCATCGGTGTAGCCCAGATGGGCATGGACTGGGGTGAGGCGCTGCAGACTTATACCATTCTGACCATTGGTGATGGACTGGTGACCCAGGTACCGGCTTTGATGATCTCGGTAGGAGCAGGTATTCTTGTCAGCCGCGCTGCGTCACAGAGTGATCTTGGCAGCGAAATCACCACACAGCTGTTTTCCCGTCCGAAAGTACTTGGGGTGGCTGGAGGTATGATGCTGTTTTTTGCATTGATGCCGGGTTTTCCAAAGATACCGTTTATTTTCCTTGGTGTATCATGTCTGGCGGCTGCGTATTTAGGCAACAGGCGTATTGTTGAGGAAGCAAAGGCGAAAGAGCTTCCTGCTGCTGCAGCGGCAGGTAAACCAAAGGAGGAACGCGTTGAGGATTATCTTCATGTTGATCCGATGGAGCTTGAGATAGGGTATGGGTTGATCCCGCTTGTCGATGTAAAACAGGGTGGTGATCTTCTTGACAGAATTACCATGATCCGCCGTCAGCTTGCAACGGATCTCGGTATTATTATTCCACCAATACGTATCCGTGATAATATTCAACTAAAGCCCAATGAATACCGTATCAAAATTCGCACGATCGAGGTTGGAAAAGGTGAACTTATGAGCGGAGCGTATCTTGCGATGGATCCGGGGACGGTAACAAAAAAGATCAGGGGTATACAGACCGTTGAACCTGCATTCAATCTTCCTGCATTATGGATAACTGAAAGTCAGAAGGATGATGCAGAGGTTGCGGGGTATACCGTTGTTGAGCAGCCGGCAGTGCTTGCGACTCACTTGACTGAGATAATCAAACACCATGCACATGAAATTCTTACACGTCAAGATGTAAAGAGCTTACTTGATAATATCAAGGAGTCAAGCGGCAGTGTTGTGGTTGATGAACTTATACCGGGTATGATGTCTATTGGTGATGTACACAAAATTCTTCAGAATCTGCTCAGGGAAAAGGTATCGATCCGTGATCTGTTGCTGATTCTTGAAACACTGGCAAATATTGCTCCGCGTAATAAAAATTCTGAAATATTAACCGAATATGTAAGAAATGCACTGGCATCACAAATCTGCGATGCGTACAAGACAGCTGAAAACATTCTACCGGTTATAACCATTGATCCGAACCTTGAGGCGAAGCTTGAGGGAGCGGTACAGGAGAGTGAGGGTGGATTCCGGCTTGCAATTTCACCTGCAGATGTTGCGAAGATACTTGATGCAACTGGGGAAGTTGTCGAGAGTGTAAAGCAGGCAGGAGAACTGCCGGTAGTGTTGTGTTCGCCAACAATCCGGTCGCAGTTTAAAAAATTGACAGAAAATAATTATCGTGATCTTGTTGTTTTATCATATAATGAAATAACCAGTGGAATTGAAATACGGTCACTTGGAATGATATCATTAACGTAATGCTGTTTTTGAATGATGATAACAGCAGTAGTATACGATAGGCGGATTAAGCGATGAGAATTAAAAAGTACACTGCAAACAGTATGCGTGAAGCGCTGCTGCAGATCAAGGATGAGCTTGGTGAGGATGCCATTATCCTTAAAACACGCAAATTACCTAAAAAAGTGTTCGGCATTGCAGGGCAGGAAGAGATTGAGGTGACTGCTGCGGTTGATGAAGATGCCGTGAAAACGCCAAAACAATCATTTCAACCGATTACACTCAGTAATCCCGGTTTGTATAACAGGCACAGAACATCTGCAATTGTTGATACAACAAAAGCAAATGCTCCGGATGTCCGGCCGTGGAAGCCGCAGGAGATGCAACCGATCAAGCAGACACGCTTTAACAAGGTACCTGTACAGGAATCAGCATCCAAGGATGAGCAGATTGACGAATTAAAACAGAATGTGCGTGAACTCAAGGATATCGTTGCTGAAATTCTTAATAAAGAGAAAGCAACCGTTGCTGCACCTGTTGCAAATGTCAATGGATTTACCGGTGAATGGTCGATCCTGTACCGGAAACTGCTTGAGTCAGAAGTAAAGCAGAAGGTCGCATATAAACTTATTAAAGAGGTTAGCGGTACTGACATTTTACTGGCTGATACACAGGCTGAAAAAAAGTTTGTCCATGCGTTGTCAAACTTTTTCCCTGTTGCCGGGCCGCTTAAACTTAAAAAAGCAGCACCACTGGTTGTCGCTTTTGTCGGACCTACAGGAGCCGGAAAAACGACAACGCTTGCGAAACTGGCAGCGCACTGTTGTGTCAACAAGCAGAAACGTGTTTCCATAATTACTGCAGATACCTATCGGATTGCAGCAATAGAACAGATAAAAATGTTTGCGGAAATTGTGAAAATCAATTTACAGGTAGTGTTTTCTCCGGACGAAATTGAAAGTGCGCTTTCTGCTTGTGCCCAGGATGATATCGTATTTGTTGACACTGCGGGAAGAAGTCAACGAAATAAGGAGCATATGGACGAACTCGTTTCTTTTGTCAATGCGCTTCATCCCGATGAAACGCATCTTGTAATGAGTGCGACAACGAAGGACAGTGATCTTCTTGATATTATCAACCGCTATAAGTGTGTAAATGTCAATCGACTGCTTTTTACAAAACTTGACGAAACTGTCAGAACCGGTAATATCCTGAACATAGTTAATGAGTGCAGAATTCCGGTTTCATATTTTACTTTTGGTCAGAGTGTCCCTGATGACATTGAGCTTGCTCAGACTACACGGTTTGTACAGCATCTTTGGGAAGGGGTGCACGTGTGAAAGATCAGGCTCAGAAACTGCGTGAGTTGGCTATGGAGCGGGGTTTGGAATCCGTGTATCATCAACCTAATAAACTATCAGGAAGTTGTAAAAGTATAGCAGTGACCAGTGGAAAAGGTGGGGTAGGCAAAACGAATGTTGCACTTTTTACCGCAGTGTTTGTGGCGGCATTCAGGAAAAAAGTATTGCTGCTTGATGCCGATCTGGGACTTGCAAATGTACATATAATGCTTGGATTGGTTCCTGATAAAAATATATCCCACTACATTGAGGGGCAATGTTCGCTTGATAAAATACTCTATCGTGGACCGGGCGGTATTGATATTATTCCCGGAGCATCCGGATTTGAGAAACTTGCAAATATCGATCTGGGCCGACTCGGGATGCTTCAGAATGAGTTTATGAAACTCGAATCAAACTATGATTTCATTATTATTGATACAGGTGCAGGGATTGGAAACAATGTAATACAATTTGCTTCCAGAACAGACTTGTCATTGATTGTAATGACACCGGAACCGACCTCGCTTGCAGATGCATACGCGATGGTGAAAGTGCTGTATGAGAAAGGGTGTCCCAAAATTGCTGTGGTAGTTAACATGTGTGCATCGGAACGTGAGGGAAATGAAACATTTGACAGACTTAATGCTTTGGTGGTAAAATTCTTAAAAAGACCGCTTGAGCTTTTCGGAACATTACCGCTGGATCGTGATGTTTCGCAATGTGTTAAAAAACAGAAACTTATGGTACTGGATAAGGGGCACGAGTCGTTTAATAAAAAGGTGCTTGATATTGCCCGAAAGATCAGCGGTGTTCAGTTGACTGAAAAACGGGGGTTTTTCGCACGTTTCTGGAATAAAGAGTCGAAGGGACTTATAGAGTAGGTATATGAACTACTGGATTAAAAAGGGTGCGATGCTGCTTGGGGTTTCAGTGTTTTTTATAATATTGCTCCTGAGCATGATCGGACTTGATCCTATGCGGCCGGATCATCTTATACCAGCACTGTTGAAAGCGCTGTTGGGAGGTGCACTGTTCTGGTTCACAGGATTTATTCTTGGTGATATCATTTTTAAAGCGGTGCTGACAGATATTGATGAAAATGATACCGGTAATCTCCTGGAAGGCGGTCTGGTTCAACGGATATATACCGAAAAGGAAAAGCATGTTCCTGGCGGTAAAGCGGTACCGTTTGTGGAAGAAAATGTGACCTATCAGAGGGTTATCAAGCGTAAAGGTAAGGGTGGATGAAACAGCATCATGATAAATGCCAGAACAACGATAGCAAACGGACGTAAAAAATGCATGAATTCGGCACATTTCTTTTTAACTTCGGGAGTGACCGGTAATGTCTGGATTAGATAATCTGTGGCGCGAGTACAAAGAGACGGATTCAAAGATCGCAAAAGACAAACTCCTCGTTGAGTACGCGCATCTTGTGAAATATATTACCAACCGTCTTGCGATAAACCTGCCAAAATCGGTAGATAGAAATGATTTAACCAGTGCTGGTGTTATTGGATTAATTAAAGCGGTTGAAACATTTGAACCTGAACGGGGTTTTAAGTTTGAAACCTATGCAGGTCATAAAATTCGCGGTGCCATACTTGATGAATTGAGAGCGCTTGACTGGGTGCCGCGTTCTGTCAGGCAGAAATCCAGGGAACTTCAGAAGGTATTTGCGAAACTTGAAAATGAACTGGGACGTGCACCGTACGATGATGAAGTTTGTGAGTCGATGAATATCACCATACAGGAATATGAAGAGATGCTGGCAGAGGTTACTCCGACAACAATCATCTCCCTTGAGGAAGCTATGCCGGATCGGGGTAGCGATTCCAAGGAACTTCGGATTATTGACACCATCGAAGATCCTGGAAGTGATAATCCGCTCAAGGAACTCGGTTTTGCAGAAGTAAAAGAAATTTTGAAAGACGCCATAACGAACCTCCCCGAGAAGGAAAAACTGGTGGTGGCGCTCTATCATTACGAGGAATTGACATTAAAGGAAATCGGTGTGGTTCTTGACATAACAGAGTCCCGGGTCAGCCAGATTCATTCCAAGGCGATTTTAAAATTGCGTTCGAAGCTGCTTCAGCGAATTAATGCCTGATTTTCAGGAGTGTTATAATGAGCAGTGTTAATGTAAATATTTCTGTAAATAATCTGCCGCAATTCGACAGACATCAGAATGATATTCACAAAAACCCGATTGTCAATCAGGATCAGAATGCAAAAATCGCCAATAACGAGATCGCACAGCGTTTGAATATGCCTGTTGAGGTTGAGCAGGGCAAGGGGCAGCTTATTGATCCTAATCAGAAACGGCTTGAGGAGGAGCGTAAAAAAAAGCAGAAGAAGGAACGTCGGGGGGATCAGGATAAGCGAAAACACAACAGTTCGGGGGGAAACGGCGGGCTGATTGTTGATGTTGAAGCATAAACTGTTTTTGCTACATTAAGATTAAAGACATTATACAGGTTTAACATAATGGTAATGAATCCGGATACACTGCGTATTAAACGAATCACTGAGAGCATTATCGGGCTTCCGACACTGCCTACGGTAGTTTCAAAAATGATTGATCTTGTTGACAATCCAAGAACGTCAGCAGCGTCACTATCACGTCTTATATCCACAGATCAGACATTGACAGCGCGGTTATTAAAACTGGCAAATTCTGCATACTATGGTTTTCCGAGAGAGATCTCAACGGTCAATATGGCGATTGTTGTGCTTGGTTTTAATACGGTGAAAGATATGGGATTGTCCCTAAGTGTCTTTGATGCATTCAAGAATCAGGATGTAACATCATCGTTTGATATTTCACGCTTCTGGGAGCATTCAATTGCCTGCGGAATTGCATCACGGATGATTGCACGTACCTATCGGTCGCGATATGCAGGGGAGGCGTTTGTTGCCGGGCTGCTTCATGATATTGGTAAAGTAATTCTTAATCAGTATTTCAATAAGGAATTTACCGAGATAATGAAACGATCATCAGCAGGTGAGCTGCTTGAGGATGCAGAGGATAGTGTGATCGGAACACGTCACTCGCAAATAGGATCATGGCTTGCAGACAAGTGGAATCTTCCGAAATTGATTGCCGATACCCTTGGATATCATCATGCTCCCTGGGACTCCCGGATTGATCAGGTTTTTGTTGCAACGATCACACTTGCGGACTATATATGTCATCTGTCAGGACTTGGTCACAGCGGGCGAATCGCACCGCCTGTATTGGATCAACGGCTATGGGATGTCTTTAGTAAAGAAAATATTCCGATTGACGAACCCGATATTGTCCGGCTCCAGGATGAATTTCTCATCGAATTTGATAAATCAGAAACATTCATGTCATTTCTGCATGAGAATGATGGAACAAAGGGTTGATACGATTGCAGAGAATTGAGTGTTTCGGGTAATTTTTATTTTAGTTAAGTCCTGTGGACTTTTCACCTGTTTGTTTAGGATTACCCCTATAATTTACCTTTGTGCATTCTAAAACATCTTCAAACATATTCAGTTGCTCCAGATGTTTTTCTTATCCAGCTTCTTAATAATATTCAGCCTTTATATATATTGAAGTAAACTGATAAATGTTGCCCACAGGCAGCAGTGACCATCTGGTTAACCATTTTTCAGCGATATTTTCTTTCACCTAAAATCCGCAGTTGGATCGTGGTGCTATGTGCAAGCTATTATCCCATCTTGATTTACAAAAATGCTCACCATACAGCACCGGGTATACCTGCGTTTTTTGTAAAACAATCTGTAATAATATCTTGTGTACATCCCTCACGCTTAACCGTGGAATTTATAGATTTAAGGGCAGGTAAACGAGATTGTTCTTTAAAATTCTTCATTAGCCTGGAACCCAAAAGTATTTTATTGAGGCGATAAGCATCTGTCAAATAAGGTACAATTTAACTATCAGGTATAAGACAATGATAGACATGAAACCCCCGCCATTTTTAAAACAGCCCAATATGGTCCGTGTCATCTATGCGCTTGTACCGGTACTGTTGGGTGCTGTCTATTTCTTTGGCTGGCGTGTCCTCGCCCTTGTCGCACTCTCCTCTGTAGCAGGATTACTTACCGAATGGATTATGGTAAAGAACCGTAATGGAAAAATATCCACCGCCTGTTTTGTTTCCACAATGCTGTATGGGCTTTCTCTTCCATCCACGACACCCTTCTGGATAGCGGTAACAGGGATTGTTTTCGGCATTCTTTTTGGCAAAGAGGCGTTCGGTGGATTTGGTAAAAATATCTTCAACCCGGCCATCGTCGGCAGGGCTTTTGTGTATGTCTGTTTTCCCATTGAGCTTGTCAACTCGTTTGTACCGGTGATAGGTGGTTTTCCCGGAGGGTTTGCCCACTGGAGCTTTGCATCAATGTCTGCACTTCCTGCTTATCTTGCTGACTCCGGCCAAAGTGTTATTGATGCTATTTCTGCAGCAACTCCTATGTCGGCGCACAAGGGGATGGGGTTTACGGCACCGACGCTGGAATTGTTTCTTGGCACGATCGGCGGCGTTTTTTCATGGGACAACCGGACGGTCATTCTGAGCGCTGGCTCTGCGGGGGAAGTATCCGCGGCAATTATTCTCTGTTCGGCACTCTATCTTGTTTATACTAAGACCGTCATTCTACGCCTTCTCATCTCTCCAATTATCGGGGCTGTTGCAATGAATCTGTTTCTTAAGTATGTACTTTGCCTGGAGGCTGCACCCTCTGTCTTATTTACTCTTTTCTCCGGTGGACTGCTGTATGCATCGGTATTTATGGTGACAGAGCCGGTGAGTGCGCCTAAACTTCCTCTCTCACAATGGATTTATGGCATTTTTATTGGTGTAATGATAGTATTTCTTCGCTACAGCTCACTATTCCCCGGCGCGGTTGGTTTTTCCATACTTTTTGGTAATATGGTTGCCCCATCGTTTGATTTGTGGATAAAAAGGGCGCAGAAGCCAAAGACAAACCCGGCAAAAGAGGTGGCTGCTTGAACAAGAAATCGCCTTTATACATCATACTTTTTATGGGAATTATATCGAGCCTGCTTGGCATCAGTATTGCAACCGTCTACTATGCGTCACTTCCCATAGTAAAGGCAAACGAGGTGCTGTCTCAGAACCGGGCGATTTGCACTGTTTTTGACTTACCTGTTGCATCAGATAATGCCGCAGACTACGAAAAAGCCGTTGAAGAAAATATTGTCCGGGATACACTTTGGCATGATGGTGAGAGCATTTTTACTCTCACACAGAAGAGTGCGCCTTACACTGTTGGTATCGTTTTTTCTGGTGTCGGCTTCTGGGACAGGATAGAGGGAATTATTACCGTAACAAAAGACCTCTCGACAATAAGCGGAATTTATTTCACCGAGCAACACGAAACACCCGGACTTGGGGCCCGCATCGAAGAGGAGTGGTTTCGTGAGCAGTTCAAGGGCAGGAAAATTATGTGGGAGAATCCGGTCGGGAAAAGAATCATAATCGGTGCCGGCGATAAAACCCAGGTCAATAGAGTTGATGCCATAACGGGTGCAACACAGACATCAATGGCTGTCATGAAATCTCTAAACAGAAGTCTTGCATCGTTTAAAAAAGCCCATGATAGCAATAAAGGATCATAACAGAGGATTGTGGTACTATGGCACTTACGCCTAAGCAGGTTGCGATAAACGCATTATGGAAAGAGAATCCGATATTCTTCCAGGTTCTGGGAATATGCTCGACACTTGCTGTGACTAATCAGTTGACAAATACACTCTATATGTGTTTCGGGCTGATTTTTACAACAACGCTCTCAAACTGGGTCTTCTCTCTTATCCGTAATTTCGTTCCATCGCGTGTCCGGATAATTACTCAGGTTATGATTATTGCGGTTTTTGTCATGATCGTCGAAATTCTTATTAAGGTGCTGGACCCGGATATTCACCGCATCATCGGGCCCTATGTAGGACTCATAATCACCAACTGTATTGTCATGGGCAGACTTGAAGCATTTGCAGGACAGAACAAACCGGGTATTTCGCTTCTGGATGGGTGCATGCAGGGAATCGGATATAGCTGTATACTCATTATCATCGCCTGTGTCCGTGAGCCGCTTGGATTCGGAACCATTCTCGGATTTCCTCTGCCGGCACGTGAACTCTGGTGGCACCAGTGGACCATAATGGTTCAGGCTCCGGGAGCATTTTTTATGCTTGCCATTGTCACCTGGATTGCCAGGGGAATTATTGCCCGTCAAAATAAACCGATAACCACAACTTCTGCAGCGAAATCTTAGCGGGGAATAGATATGGAACTGACTCCACATGCACCGACCATTGGCTCTCTGATTCTGATTTTTGCATCAGCTGCCTTTACTGATAATATTCTTCTATCTCGTTTTCTCGGCATGTGCTCATGTCTGGGGGTATCTAAAAAGGTGGATACGTCTCTTGGGCTTGGTCTCGCCGTAGTGTTTGTTACCACGTGTACGGCGGGGCTCAACTACCTGGCGTATTATTACATTCTGGTACCGTTTAATCTCACCTATCTAATGTTGGTAACTTTTATAGCAATAATTGCCGCGTTCACGCAACTCACTGAAATGATTATGGAAAAGTACTCGCCAAAGCTCTATTACTCCCTTGGAATTTTTCTACCCCTCATTGCTGTCAACTGTGCGATTCTGGGTATCAGTATATTTATGCTCGTTAAACCTTACAGCTTTTTCGAAGCATTGACGTATGGCGCGGGAGGCGGATTCGGATGGTTTATTGCAATCGTACTTATTGGTGGTATCCGTGAAAAGATTAATGAAAAAAATCTGCCTCCGGGGCTTGAGGGTCCGGGCATTACACTCATTATCTTAGGTATCATGTCGCTGGCTTTCATTGGATTTTCCGGGATGATAAAAATCTGAAATGGACCATTCAATATTTTTCCAGATAGCTCTTTCCACAGGCTTTTTAACGCTGCTTGGCTGCCTGCTTGCGGGGTTTATCGTTTTAACGGAAAAAAAGATCCTCAACTATGGGCCGTGTGCGATCGATATTAACAATGGTGATAAAAATCTTACGGTGGTTGGGGGATCATCGCTGCTTTCGTCTCTTGCCGAACAGAACGTTTTTATCCCTTCGGCCTGCGGCGGGCGCGGTACATGTTCTTTTTGTAAACTGAAAGTCGAAAATGGCGGTGGTGTTATCGGGCCTGTGGAAGAGTCAAGCCTGACACCTGTCGAACAGAAAAACAATATTCGTCTCTCCTGCCAGGTCAAGATCCGCAGTGACATCAGGATTCATGTTCCCCCTGAGCTGTTTTCAGTAAAAAAATTCACGGGGATTCTTGAACGCAAACGGTTTCTTACCAAAGATATGGTCGAGCTTCGCATCCGGCTCACTGCTCCCGAAACGATCACGTTTAAAGCCGGCCAGTATCTGCAACTCCAATCGGAGCCCAATAAAGGTCGTGAATCGGTAATACGGGCCTACTCGATAGCATCACCGCCCCATGATTCCGGCTCCGTGGAGCTTATTATACGCCAGGTGCCCGAGGGTATCTGTTCGAACTGGGCATTCTCTGTAGTAAAGGAGGGGCAGAAGGTGTCCTTCTCGGGACCCTATGGAGATTTTTTTCTTTCTGAAGGTGCGTCACCGCTTCTTTTTATGGCTTGGGGCAGCGGGATAGCTCCTATCTGGAGCATGGTACGCACATTGCACAAGAACGGCGATACACGCAGGTGCCTCTTTTTCTTCGGAGCGCGCACCCAAAACGACCTCTTTTTTATTGATGAATTCAGGTTGATAGAAAAAGAGATGCCTACCTTTTCGTTTATTCCGGTTCTCTCCCGTGAAGCGGCTGACAGTGGATGGGCCGGCGAAAGGGGATATACAACAACTGTATTCAAAAAATATATCAGCGACATAAGCGCCTTTGAAGCATACCTGTGCGGAGGTCCGGCGATGATCGATTCCACGGTTGCGGAATTCGTCAAAAGCGGACTGCAGAAAGAGAAGATATTCTTCGACAAATTTTCCTGATTGCACACCACCTAACCGGGAGCGAACCATATGAAAGAGCTGCGTGAAGACCCTGCCAGTAAGTTCAAGCCATCTTCTTTTTCCGCTGTGGGTTTTTTAGGGAGTGACACCGCATCGATACGTGACATTATTGATGCAGACCATGCACTTCTCGAAGAGTGCGGACAAACAGCGGAAAGGATTGCACAAGCTCTGGAGCTCATCTACCGGAAATGCGAACGTGCAATGGGGGATCCGGTAACTTTTCCGAATGGCATCACCGGGGAGCTCATTGATATTCGGGGTAAACTTCCCTGTCCGTTTGGAAAATGCGGGGCCTTTGCAAAAGGTCAGGTCACTCTTTACGGAGACGTACTACCATCACGCATTATAATCTCTCCGCTCTCTCTGCACCTGATAAAAACACATGAATTTTTTCAGGGAGTCTCTTCGCCATTCAGAATAGACCCCAGGATAGTTGCAGAGCACCTGATGGCACTATCGTTACCTTAGAATTACAAGGCAGCCGAGTTCGTATGCACAGCCAGAAATAGTGATTGCTGTACCGCATTTGTAAAGAACCCGATTAGCCGAACCCGGGTCTGTTTTTTTATCTGTCAAAAGACGAGTTTGGAAAGCTGCTCTTTACTGTGTATGAGAGTTCCGGGAGAAATGTTATTGAATAAGCCTTCGATCAAAAGAAAAATCTTCAATTTTTTCGATTTTCAGCTTACTGTAATCCGGGTGTGATGTGTTAATTACAAAATTATATTCAAACGGTATGATTACGGACGGGACTTCAAGTGCAAGAGCACTTGAAGAATTAAACCAGTTATCTCCAACGGTCTGGGTTAAACTCTGATCATTTGCAGGATCACGCAAATTGATTTTTTTATATGTTGACTCTATGCAGGATTTTGGTAGTGTTGCATGACACAGAACAAATACAGGGATAATACTACCGGGCTGCCAATGCACTAAAACTTCGAGTGCAGCCAAAGACGCTGACATTGATGTGTAAACTACAGGTTTACCTTTTGAATGCCAACGCCCTTCGCTATACATTCCCCCAATTCCCGAAAAAGCAGAATTAATATATTTTTTTTTTACGATACGAAAAATATGGATCATAAATATACCCCATATTCCATAGCATATAAAAGATTTATTATAATGTCAACTCCCGGAATTGTTCTCAAATAATTAATGGGTTTTTCATTATTAAGTGAAATTTGAGGTGTTATCATCCAAATACGAGCATTCTCTTTGGAGCCTGTAACCTCAACAGCAAGATCAAATACTTTTCTTGTTAAGTACAACCTGTCTGATTCTGGTGCTGTAAGTTTCCCTTTCAATTCTCTTCTGTTAAGTGTTGACGATGCTATCCCAGCTATTTTTGAGAGTTGACTTAAAGGTATATTTATGTCCTCTGCGAGTGCAACAAATTCATTGTAAGGGTAACCATTAAGTACTGCTGCAATATCTTTGTTTTTTTTTGGTAAAAATTCCATTTCTGTACCTGGAATTGTTGGTGTTACGTCATCTAAATTTACACGTGTTCTTCCAACACCTTTTCCTCTTGTTATACTGGTTCCTGTTTTTGTCTGCATAGTAAATACTCCTGAAATTCTTCCAAATGGTATTAGTAATTATACCATTTGGAGTAAATGAACGCAAGGTTGTTGTTGAGAATGATTTGTTGTTTTCTGTCATTCAAGGTTAAAAAGTATTATGTGTCAAAGTCAATATAAAAAACAGATGTCTTAACATATTGAAATAGAGCAAGATATGAAAAATAGTGATATCGTATAAATTAAGCTTGTTTTTTACATTCAACCTCACTAAAAATCATGGACAAATTTCGTGCGGACTTCGGGTAATCCTGAACACTTATAAGAAGTGTTCCGTTGAGCTATTGATTTTATAGCGAAACCACTGGTACAGTAATATCAAACTATTATAACACCAGCCACAAAGTACATATAGTCAAGAGAACATTTTTAAATGATGATAAATATGCAAAAACATACTCGATTGTACGCCAAACATAATTCTGCGTAATGCATTAAAAAGGAACGATCTTTGTTTTTCCACCGGTCAAACAACCTCCGGTTGTCGCTTCAGTACTGTTTCCTCATGGTCACCCATCATGCACCGGAATTATATTCTACACTGAAATTACCCCGGTTTTTGTAATAAATATTCAAACACTTCCGGGTTTAAAATCACAGAATATTAAACACTGTTAAGGTTTACTAATGATTAAAAAATGTGTACATTTTCCAGTATGCGGGGGATGTACGATTCTTGATAAAGACTATGATGTGCAGATTGAAGAGAAGAAAAATGCACTATGCGGGATGTTTGACAACTACAAGCTTGACACAGTGCGTGTGATCAGGAGCCCGCAGCCGTATTATTACCGTCACAAGGTACAGTTACCATTTGCGTCTGTAAATGCAGGAAGAAAACGACAGGCTGTTCTTGGCTGCTATGCGGCAGATTCTCACGCTGTAATCAATCAGACGGAATGCCTGATTCAGGATAAAGAGCTTACACGGATTGCACACGTGATACGTGATTGGGCGGTAAAAACCGGTCTTCCGGCATATAATGAAAAAACACAGAACGGCTATTTGCGTCATGTATTGCTTCGTAAAGCATCAGGAACCGGGGAGATACTTATCGGACTGGTGACGAATGGTGACCGGTTGGATGGCAGCAGAAGTCTGTCGCGGCTTCTTCTTGATATGATAGAAAAACGTACCGGCGATGTATCAAAGATTGTTGGAATTGTTCAAAATGTCAACAAGCGGAATACTAATGTCGTACTTGGCGAAATTGAGAATGTATGGTGGGGGAGACCATATATAAAGGAACTGCTCGGAGATATTAAATTCAAACTTGAAATGTCGACGTTTTTTCAGGTGAATCCGTATCAGACACCGAATCTTTACAACGAAGTAAAAGATGCTGTTCCGTCAGGGGCAAAGGTCCTTGATCTGTATTGCGGTGTCGGAAGTATTACGCTCTGGCTTGCATCAAAGGTAAAGGAAATCGCCGGTATTGAGGAAAACAGGGTGTCAATAGCTGCTGCAAAAACTGCAGCAGCCCTTAATGGAATTACAAATGCGAAATTCTTCGCGGGTGATGTCACTACGATGCTTCCTGAATTTATCGGTGCCGGATATGATCACGTCATTGTCGATCCGCCGCGGAAAGGACTTGACAAAAATGGCTGCGACCTGTTGCTTGATGCATCATGTAAACGAATTGTGTATGTATCCTGCAATCCGCAATCGCTGAAAAGGGATATGGAATTTCTATCTGCGAAATACCAGCTTGTTTCGTTGACCGGTGTTGATATGTTTCCGCATACAGATCATCTTGAGTCAGTAGCGGTGCTTGATAGAAGAGAATAGAATAGGAAT
>CAYMGX010000007.1:37424-56836 GCA_964390065.1 uncultured Fibrobacter sp.
ATAAATAGGTGTTTATTCTATTCATTTCAATTACACTTATGAAAAGCTATCATGCTGTTGAATCATCGTGATTGATACAACCATGTCCGGTCAGGTTCATACAATAAACATCTCCGGATCATGGTGTGTCAGATTTTGGTGATTACTTCGTTTGTGATTTTATATTAAATGTGATATCGATACCTAATTCAGTCACGGTACCTGATTGTATCGGTGCATTGTCGAATTTTTCTTTCGCGAACACAAAATAAAGGTCTGCGGCAACAGTTTCCTCTTTAAATGATGTATGCAATCCGGTATGAATACCTGAAAGTGTAACTGTTTTGTCAAACTGTTCCCATGGTGTATAACGGTTCAATTGTGTATTGACAGTATTTGGAAGAACATGAGCGAAGAGTTCATTCCGGTATGTTGACAATAGTGGATTGTACCCGTTCCGGAAGTATCCGATGCTCAGGCGCAGATCAGTCGATTGATTAATATTAAATGACGGAATACTTGCGAAATCAAATTCCGTACCTAAACCAAATCGTGTTAAACCGGTTTTGCTAATATCATCAAGTGACTCAGCATATTTATCACCCAAAAGCTGCAGTTTAAGCGTTGAATAGGAAAATTCGATCCATGTGTTTGACATGTCGAGAATAGAAAATGATGTACCAAAACCGATTTTAAATGAGTTGGTTTTCCAGTTATATCCCTCTTTGACACCATCATAGGTCAACGGATGATTACTGCTTCCCGGTTTCATGCGTTTTGATGATGACTGCAGGTATCCTGTTGTTAATGATGGTTTCAGCGTTGTTTTTCCTATATCAAATGAGATCTGATCCTGAATTGCTATTGCCATGCTGTCAGTTACAATCGGATCTGCATCCCATTGATGCGGAATATCGTTGTTTCCGGTAGTGTTGTGAAATTCCTGTACCAAAGCGGGGTTGTCTGACTTAATGGTATAGACAAAATGCGATTTTGAGAATGTATAACCGAGCAGGATTTTGTTTTTAATAGTTGGAATGATAATGTCTGCGGTAAGATCTATTTGTGGTAATGTTACTGATGCAAATCGTTCCTGAAGCAGTGACGGATTGTCTGAAATGTGAAGTGTATCAAGAAGAAATGATGCATGAGCAAATACGCCAAGCGTTACTTCCGGGACAATTGTGCTGCCTATACATATTCCTGTATTGTTGAAACCCAGAATTGTCCTCGAATCACTTTCATTTTTCTCCGTCACAGTGCCAATAAAACCATCCCCCGCAATACCTGCCTGAAACACCGCATTGGTTGTCTGGCCGAGCATCGTAAAACCAAATTTGTGCAGCGGTAACGACAACGGATCGATCGTTGCTGAATTTAGTGAATAGTTCAGATTAAACAGCAGTGTTTTTGTTGGGCGAAGTGTCAGTGACGGTATAATAAAGCCGTTGTATTTAATCTTCAGACTGTCCTGAGCCTGATTATACATGCGATATGCAGTATTCAGTGTTACCAGATTTGTATCCACAACAAGGCGACCTAAAGGATTCCCCGCAAAATTGAACGAGTTATAATTGATATTGTTTGTAAATGTGGACGAAAGAGTCTGATAGTGTTGAGAAGAAAACGCTGTTGGTGCATCGGAGTCTGACGCCTGTGCTGTACCAAGGCAAAGTGTTGATACCAGTACAAGTCTGCGAATACATTTCATATATGATCCTTTCAGCAGTATATTCATATTAAAGGCATATCAAGTGATTAGTGTGTTTTTAGTGCAATGATGTTCATGTAAGTAAAGTTATAATTTTTATAATAATAAAGACCAGATGTTATTCAGTATAACTGTTTACCGTATCTGTAGCGGTTATACTCCATAAGGAAAAACGAATAGACCGATATAATAATACCGGATAATAAAAGAAGGCTGAACACTTGTCTATAATGATAGTGGATCAGTCTGATGTACCACTCAACTTCGTTAATGAGCATTGTGTTATGGATAATCGCATAGATACTTGTTGCAATTGACAAAATCATCAATACAAATCCGTTGAACGCAAGATGACGCCGGTAGTATCTGGGAAATATGGTAAAACGCTTATGAAACGGTTTTATTTCACCATGAAAATAATAATAGATAAAATCTGAGAATGGTAATCCCTTAATGTCAACTAAAAACCGTTCATGGAAAAAGAAGAAGTAGATAAACGTTGCTATCATGCAAAACAGCAGAAACTGGAAAAGAAGAAATGTTGACCAGGATGCTCCAAAAAATGATACCATAGGATTAAATTCATGATTAAGATCCGGTGTGTATATGTAGGTAATCGTAAGGTCGGTAATTCGCAGGACAAATAACAGCAGTATTACCAGGCTGTATGTCAGAGTTTTATTGGGCTGTAGTTTTTCCATAGTACGAAAAATCACAATGCGATAATGGTAAAAGACTGGTTTCCAGAGTATGTGTGTAATGGTTATCGCTGATAAAATATGAAAACATGTATATGATGGCAACTGTTTTAATAGTCAGGCTCGAAATAATGGAATTTTCTCTATAGTAATTACTTTGGGTGTTATTAAATTAATTTTATATATGCATTTAATCCTGAAGAAATTAGCACTGAAAGCAGTAAGTGGAAAAACAAAGTTGACTAAGTTTGTAAAAATACTTATATTTGATAATAGTTAACTATAAATGAAGGCACTATTGGGAGTGGAATATGAGTTTGGACATTGAAACCCGCCTTGTACGAGCCGGAATCGGTACAGATCCGCGCACCGGCTCAGTCAGTACACCAATTTATCAAACAGCAACCTTTGCGCATCCATCACTTGGTGCTTCAACCGGCTACGACTATACACGAAGTGGTAATCCTACACGATCAGTGCTTGAAGAGGTGGTTGCTGATCTTGAAGGTGGGGTAAAGGCATTTGCATTTTCTTCAGGAATGGCTGCGATAAACGCACTATTGCAACTATTCAAGCCTGGTGATACGATCTTAACCTCAGAAGACCTTTACGGCGGTACATACAGACTTTTTTATGATGTATTTGAATCCTGGGGATTGCGGTTTGTACAGGTTGATTTTTCTGATACTGCAACACTTACTGCAGCAGTAAAGTTATATTCGGTAAAGGCTGTTTTTATCGAGTCGCCGACAAATCCGCTGATACGCATTACTGACATAAAAAAAGTCTGTCAATTTTCAAGGAAAAATCGGTTAATTACAATTGTTGACAATACTTTCATGACACCATTATGTCAAAGACCGCTGAAGCTTGGTGCTAATATTGTCATTCACAGTGGTACAAAGTTTTTATGTGGACACAATGATACACTAAGCGGCTTTGTTGTAGTAAACAGTCACGAAATTGCAGAGCGGATCGCTTTTATTCAGAACGCTGCGGGGGCAGTTTTGTCTCCTTTTGACAGCTGGCTTGTCCTTCGTGGATTAAAAACACTTGCAGTCAGAATGAAAACATCACAACAGAATGCCGGAAAGATTGCGGGATGGCTTAGTAAAAACAGCAAAGTCACTGATGTATATTATCCGGGATTGAAATCACACGAAGGTGCTGCGCTTCATGCAAGGCAATCAAGTGGCGCTGGTGCTCTTATTGCTTTTCGTGTAAAGAATAAGCAGCTTGTAAAGAAGATAATAAACAGTGTTAAGGTTATTACCTTTGCAGAAAGTCTCGGTGGTGTGGAGACGCTCATAACCTACCCTTATACACAAACACATGCTGCGATTCCTGAGGAAATAAGGATAAAGAACGGTGTAACAGAAAACCTGCTGCGGATGTCAATAGGAATCGAGCATGTCGATGATTTACTTAATGATCTTAAACAGGCAATAGGTTGATATAATGAAAAGAAAAACAGAAATATTACATAGTGCAGCGTCACGGGATAAAAGTACCGGTGCGCTCAGTATTCCGATTTACCCGGCATCGACCTATCATCAGGCCGATATTGATACGGAACCGCAATGGGAGTATGGACGAAGTGCTAATCCTACCCGAAGTGAAGCAGAAAAACTTCTTGCGTCACTTGAGGGATGTGAACATGGATTTGCATTTTCATCAGGAATGGCTGCAATAGCAGCTGCAATAACTGCAGTTGTAAAGGCAGGTGATCATATTATCGCTACACAGGATATCTATGGCGGTTCTTATCGGTATTTGAAAAAATATATATCAGCTTTCGGTGTTACCCATACATTTGTCGACATGACCAATCCGGATAATGTGTTGAACGCGATTCAGGAAAATACACGGCTCATTCTGATGGAGACTCCATCGAATCCGTTATTGCGTGTTACCGATATCAGGGCTGTTGTCGCAATTGCAAAGCAGCACGGAATTGTTACCGCACTCGATAATACGTTTATGACACCATTTCTTCAACGTGTTCTGGATCTCGGTGTTGACATAAGCATACATAGTGCAACAAAATTCCTGGGAGGACACAGTGACCTTATTGCCGGTGCTGTGATGACTGCTGATAAGCGGCTTGCAAATGCAGTAAAATTTGTGCAAAATGCATGTGGATCTGTCCTGAGTCCAAATGATTCATGGATGCTTGTAAGAGGTATTAAAACACTCAGTGCCCGTATGGATGTTCAATGTGCGAATGCAATGAAACTGGCGCAGTGGTTGACATCAAGAGATTGGGTACGCGAGGTGTATTATCCCGGTTTACCCTCACATCCGGGACACGACATTATTAAGAGTCAGGCAAATGGATTCGGTGCTGTTGTATCGGTAAAGTTTGACTGCGTCGAACGTACTATCGCTATAATGAAAAAGGTCAGAATATGGAGTGTAGCAGTCAGCCTGGGTGGTGTTGAATCGATATTGTCCTATCCACGCAAAATGTCACATGCTGCAATTCCTGCAGAGGAACGTCACGCACTTGGTATCACTGACGATATCGTGCGACTATCGGTCGGTCTTGAAGATGTGGAGGATCTTATTGAAGATTTGAATAATGCTGCTGTTGATTGATAATAACAGATAAACAGTGTGCTATTGGCCGCTTCCGGTTACCATCTATGCTGAATGCTTAAATTTATGAAAACTGGTCAGATTCACTTCTGAACCGGTTTACAAAGTAAATATTCCTGTTACTGCTGTTATGACGTATTTCAGATTTTATCATCAGTATAACAATGTTGTTGTTCAACCAGATCTCTGAAAAAAACAATATCTTTACTGCGCACGAAATCATTTATGAACTTAAATGTATCTGATTCTGCAAGATAGGAATCAAGAATTTTTTCAATCAGTGTAACGCATGCATCAGTAGAGTAATCGCCGACTTTGACACCGTGCGTTCTCTGGTCTCCACCAATAAGTACCTCATATCCCTCAACGGTACCCTGCTGGGCATCACGAACCTTTGCTCCCCTGAATCCAATATCAGCGATACGGTATGGAGAGCAGGAGTTAGGGCATCCGGTAATATTTATAATTCCATTATAACGGATCGATGCATATTTCGGTTGAGAAACAAGCGTGTGGATTTTGTCGAAAAGTTTACGGGTTTCAGTAACTGCTTTAGGGCAGTAGGTCGTACCGGTACAGCATACTATATCGTCAAGTCCAAAGTATCCATCCGTTTTATACTCAAGGAGCGCTATCTCTTTTTTCACATTAACAACATCAGATGGATCAACTCCATGTATCATTAGATTCTGACGGTTATCGGTGTAGATATTTTTATTTCCATACCGGTCAGCAAGATTAGCTATGAAAATCAGGGATTCAGCAGTCAATTCACCCTTTGGAATAAGTATGCGTACAGATACTTTATTGTCAGTACCGACAGGATCCTGTTCTGTCAATGGCCGTTCAGGCAATGAATCCTGATGGATATCCTCAACTGTTTGAATGATTATATCATCTGTGTTTTTATGCTCCTCGGCCAGATACTTTAATACGAGTTCACGGCACTTCTCAATGCCTGAATTGTCCAGAACAAACTTTAATCTTGATTTTGCCCTGTTGTAACGGTTACCATAATCTCTGAAAAGAAGTGCTATAGCACGGAGAACATCAATAATGGCATCTTCTTTTACAAAACCAAAAAGCTCCTGACCGACGAATGCTTTCCAGCCCATGCCTCCGCCAATGACTACCTTGAAACCCTTGACTATTTGACCATTAACGTTGCCTTCAATAGCATTTACACCAACACAGTTCATGTACGTCTGGCCGCATGATGCGTTACATCCGGAAAAATTGATTTTGAGTTTTCTTGGCAGATTGTCAAGATTGCGCATATCGGTTAATGTTTTTAATGCTTTTACGGCATAGGGAAGTACATTAAGACGTGCATGTTTACAGGTCTCTGCGAGCGGACATGCAGGAATTGTCCGAACAACATCACCGCAGCCATGGAATGTGGATAAATTATTATGTTTTATAAATTTGAAAAAATCCGGTAATTGCGATAGTTGAAGTTTGTGAAGTTGTAATGCCTGACGTGTCGTAATCGATATATATCCGGACGCAAAGTTTTTGGATGCCTCTGCAATTGCGCGGGCATCTGAAGTTGTTAATTTACCGCCGGGAATCACAATGCGTGCCATGTGATCGCCACTTTGACGCTGCTGATAGACTCCGTACCATTTAGAAATAAGCAATTCTTCTTTTGTCATCATCCCGCGTTGTGCAATTTCGTCATAATCGATTAATAGTCCTTTATCCTTGATATATTCCTCTTCACTGCGCCGTGCGGATTCATTATTGAATTGCATGATGTAAACCTCTTTGTTTATTTGTTAGTGTTGATTAACTGAGTTGCAAATACGCATAGTTACGTTCCATCTCATTATATAACGTATATTATTAAACTTTATAATAATACTAAACAATAAAATAGCTAACAAGGATAATAAAGTCAACAACCTCCTAAATAATTATGTAACTTATTGAAAAGTAGCTCTCCATACAATCTATCCAATAAAAAATAATTAATAAATAAAGGTAAAAAAAAGTTGACTATGTTTGTAGTATTTGTTATATTAGTTTATAAGAATGGTAAACATAGTGAACAATGTTTTTCTTGTTGATACTAAGGAGTCTTTAATGTTCTGTATCATTAATAAAAGGAATAAGGATAACGCATCCCGCGAAGACATCTATCGCGGGGTGATCTGCGGTAATTATGCCAATAAAGATATATTGCCTGTTAGAAAACAAAATCCTGAAGTTAAATAATGAATCTGAAAGGTTAACTTATGAAAATTTTACGATTAATAATTATTACAATTACACTATTTGCAACAACCGTCTTTAGTGAGATTGAACTTCTTAATGTTTCTTATGATCCAACCCGGGAGTTGTATCAGAAGCTAAATGCTGTTTTTTCTCAGCAGTATCATAAAGACAAACAAGATAAAGTATTAGTGAAAATGTCACACGGTGGTTCTGGAAAACAGGCACGTGCAGTAATTGATGGCCTTGAAGCGGATGTGGTTACACTGGCACTTGCATATGACATTGACGAAATAGCAAAAAATGGAAAAAGAATTGATTCCGCATGGCAAAAGGAATTTCCGAATAACAGCACTCCATTTACCTCAACTATAGTATTCCTTGTCAGAAAAGGAAATCCAAAGAAGATTAAAGACTGGGATGATCTTGTAAAAAGCGGGGTGTCAGTTATTACACCAAATCCAAAAACATCCGGTGGTGCTCGATGGAATTATCTGGCAGCCTGGGGATTTGCAAAGAAAAAATATGGCTCTGATGATAAAGCATTAGAATTTGTCACATTACTTTTTAAAAATGTTCCGGTGCTTGATGCAGGAGCGCGTGGTGCTACGACCACATTTGTTCAGAGGGGTATCGGAGATGTGCTTATAGCCTGGGAGAATGAGGCATACCTTTCAATACATGAGATCGGGAAAGAAAAAGTGGAAATAATAGTGCCATCAATAAGTATCCTCGCGGAACCGCCGGTTGCGATTGTTGATAATGTGGTAAAAAAGCATGGTACTGAAAAAATAGCCCGCGAATACGTGTCATTTCTTTACACTCCGCATGCACAGGAAATTGGTGCACAAAGTTATTACCGGCCACAACTGAAAGAAATTGCAGAAAAATATAAAAACACATTCACAACTGTTGAACTATTCTCTATTGATACTGTATTCGGTGGTTGGCAGAAAGCACATAAGACTCATTTTGCGGATGGTGGAATATTTGACAACATCTATCAACAGTAATCAGATTATTTACAGACTAATAACAATTTATCCATTTAAAATGTAAGGTTGACAGTGCATGAGTGAATATAGAATACTGCCAGGATACAGATTGACTTTAGGGATTACTATCGGTTACTTAAGTCTCATGGTTGTTATACCAATTATTGCACTTCTTGCACAAAGTGTGCAAATTGGTTTTGCTGACTATATCCATCAGGTAACCTCAAAACGTTTTTTAACATCTATCCGGTTGAGTGTTTTAACTGCGTTGGCTGCTTCTGTTGCAAATGGATTTATCGGGTTTATCATTGCATGGTCACTTGTCAGATATTCATTTCCCGGAAAAAAAATAATTGATAGTTTGATTGATATACCATTTGCACTTCCGACTGCAGTGGCAGGTATTGCGCTTACTACATTATATGCACAGAATGGATGGGTAGGTTCGATACTTGCACATGTGGGCATAAAAGCAGCATACACCCCACTTGGGATTATAATCGCATTAAGTTTTGTCGGAATACCTTTTGTGATCAGGAGTGTTCAGCCTGTGCTTATTGATTGTCAAAAAGAAATAGAAGATGCTGCAAGCTGTCTGGGGGCATCCAGAGCTGTGATATTTAGAAAAATATTGTGGCCGCAAATAGTACCGGCATTAATCAGCGGTGTATCGCTATCGTTTGCAAGAGCGCTTGGCGAGTATGGATCAATCGTTTTTATTTCAGGTAATATGCCTTTCAAGACTGAAATTGTACCGCTGTTGATAATGACAAAACTTGAACAATTCAATTATGCAGCTGCAAGTTCAATCGCATTGACATTTCTTGTTTTGTCATTTGGTATAATGTTGACGATTAATATTTTGCAGGGTATAAATCGAAAGAAACATGCTACTAAATGATTACTTTGTCATAATTTAAAATACGGAATACAATAAATGGAAAAAAGTTACACTATCAAACAAAATGTAAACAGGTCAGCATCAATGATCCTGATAGGTCTGACATATTTTTTTGTTCTGTTAATATTCATACTCCCTCTTTTGCTTGTTACGCAAATGGCTTTTGAGAAAGGTTTTCAGGAATATTTGCGTAATATCGCTGAGACTGATACGCTGCAATCTATTAAACTAACTGTTATTACAACAATTATTGCAACCGGTCTTAATACTGTTTTTGGTGTAGCAGCTGCATGGCTTATTACAAAGTATTCATTTAAAGGTCGCAATATTCTCTTGACAATAATTGATATACCATTTTCTGTTTCACCGGTAGTATCCGGTTTGATGTTTGTCCTGCTTTTTGGTGCAAACGGATGGTTTGGTGAAATACTGAGTGCAAACAATATAAAAATTATTTTTGCAGTTCCGGGAATTATAATTGCAACTACATTTGTCACGCTGCCTTTTGTTGTACGGGAGTTATTACCTGTTATGGAGACAATTGGTAAAGAGTGTGAAGAAGCAGCGGTATGTCTTGGGGCAAATGGCTGGAACCTTTTATTTAAAGTGACTTTGCCATCAATAAAGTGGGGTATGTTATATGGCATTATCATTTGCGGAGCAAGAGCTATGGGAGAATTCGGGGCAGTATCTGTAGTCTCAGGGCATATACGCGGTATAACAACAACAGTTCCTTTACAGGTAGAGATGTTGTATAATGAATACAGTTTTACTGCAGCTTTTTCACTTGCGTCTCTTTTAATGTGTATAGCCATTATTACTATAGTAATTAAATCAATAGTTGAAGATAAGAAAAAAAATAGTAATAGTATTAACAAAAAGGTTTTTGATAATGATAAAAATTGACACTATTACAAAATCTTTTGGTGATTTTAAAGCGCTTGATTCTGTTAATCATTCCATCGATGCTGGCAAACTGATTGCACTTTTGGGACCGTCAGGCTGCGGAAAGACAACTTTGTTACGAATCATTGCCGGACTGGAGCATCCTGATAGCGGTAAAGTTTTGATGAATGATGTTGATATATCAGAAAAATCCCCAAAAGATCGTGGTATTGGTTTTGTATTTCAACATTATGCATTGTTTAACCATATGAGTGTTTTTGAAAATGTGGCGTTTGGACTGCGTGTCAAGCCGAAAAAGAACAGGCCAGATGATAGCTTTATTAAAAATAAAGTGAGGGAGTTGCTTAAACTGGTTCAACTGGATTGGCTATCCGACGCATATCCAACACAATTATCAGGTGGACAGCGTCAACGGGTTGCACTTGCAAGGTCTCTTGCTATTGAACCTAAAGTATTACTCCTTGATGAACCATTTAGCGCACTTGACGCAACAGTACGGAGAGAACTTCGTAAATGGATACGACAACTGCATGATGAGCTTCATATTACATCTGTTTTTGTAACTCATGATCAGGAAGAAGCGATGGAAATTGCTGATACCGTGATCATTATGAATAAAGGTAAAATAATTCAGAGCGGTACACCTGATAATGTGTATGATCATCCTGTAAACAGTTTCGTGTACAATTTCCTGGGGGATGTAAACAGGTTTAGTGGACAGTTACATAGTGGAAATTTTACACCTGAAAATAAAAGCGATTTGCATTATGTACAAAAAGGATCATTTGACGTTGTTGGAATGATCCGGCCGCATGATATCGAAATTTCACTCGAACCGGAGGTCGCTTTTTCATATAAATCGCATATTATAAATTATCGAAGCAGTGGACCTGTAATGAAAATGCAGGTCCAGGGTGATATTGACCTTAAGATTATTGATGTCGAAATTACTAAATCACGGTTTCGTAAACTTAATCTTGATGAAGGCACAATTGTGTATCTTAATCTTCAGGAATTAAGGGTCTTTACTGATGAAGGAGCAGGTATATGATTGATGATGTTGCTGCATTAAGCAGAAAGCTCGAAAAACTGAATGCCGTTCAAAGGATTGAGGCAATAATTACCGGGTTCCCTCAGGATAAATTGCTTCTGTCAACAAGCTTTGGCGCTGAAGATCAGGTGATCACTGATATCGCATTAAAAATTAATCCAACAATACGGATTTTTACACTTGATACATGTCGCCAGTTTCAGGAAACATACGACACTTTTCACGAAACGGTTCAAAAATACAGGTGTAACATTGAAGTCTTTGCTCCGGAAACAGCGGATGTCATTTCCCTTCTGGAAAAAGACGGACCGAATAGTATGTATGAAAGTATTGAAAAAAGAAAAACATGTTGCCGTATAAGAAAAATTGTACCTTTAGGTAAAGCATTAACAACCTGTGATGCATGGATATGCGGCATAAGGCAGGAACAGTCGGTAACCCGGTTTAACTGTAATCCGGCTGAACTTGATGACGTTAACAAATTGGTAAAATTTTCACCGATATTCGATTGGACAAAAGAACAGGTTTGGGAGTATATCAAAACAAATAACGTACCCTATAATAAATTGCATGACAGAAATTATCCGAGTATCGGTTGTGCACCATGCACTCGCGCGGTGCAAACCGGCGAGGATGAACGGGCGGGACGATGGTGGTGGGAACAAGCAGAACAAAAAGAGTGTGGACTTCATAAAAGGCAGGATGCATAATGGATCATTTACAAAAACTTGAAGCAAAAAGTGTATTTATTCTACGTGAAGCATACAGGGATTTTAAAAATCTCTGTATGTTATGGTCAATAGGTAAAGACAGTACCGTAATGTTATGGCTTGCACGTAAAGCCTTTTTTGGTCATGTGCCTTTTCCTCTTGTACACATTGATACTCATCATAAAATACCTGAAATGATAGAGTATCGTGACCGGCTCGCAAAAGAGTGGCATTTAAATATGGTGTATGGTGAAAATACTGAATATTTACAAAACAAACAAACATTTCCAGACGGTAATGTTGACAGATTGACATGCTGCCGGTACCTTAAAACCGAGGCCCTTAAAAATACACTTTCGGGAACATGGAAACGCTATCGGTTTAATCATGATAATGGTAGGTATGAAACGGATACCAACATTGAACCGTATACAGGAGTGATTGCCGGTGTTCGTGCAGATGAAGAAGGTAGCAGATCCAAGGAACGATATTTTTCTCCCCGTGATAAGGAAAATGAATGGGATGTTGCAGATCAGCCACCTGAACTTTGGAATCAATTTAAAACAGATTTTGCACCGGGTACACATTTAAGAATCCATCCTTTACTTGACTGGACGGAACTTAATATATGGGAATATATCGCCCGGGAAAAAATCCCAACAGTATCTCTTTACTATAATCAGGGTGATGGAAAGCGGTACCGTTCACTTGGATGTTTTCCATGTACTCATCCGGTTGAGTCAAGTGCGAAAAATGTTGATGAAATCATTGAAGAACTTCGAACCGGTAAATTTGTAAACATAGCAGAACGTTCAGGTCGCGCACAGGATAAAGAGGATGGTGGTCTTGAGACGTTGCGTAAAGAAGGATATATGTAATCAATTGTTAATTGTGAATTATTAATTATCAATAAAGAATATTAAATCTGGATAAAATACAAATGAATAAACGTGAACAGATGAATGTTGTAGTGGTGGGCCATGTGGATCATGGAAAAAGTACGGTGATAGGAAGGTTGCTTGCCGATACAGGATCTTTACCTGATGGTAAACTTGAACAGGTCAGGGCACAGTGTGAACGAAATTCGAGACCTTTTGAATATGCATTTCTTCTTGATGCATTAAAAGATGAGCAGGCTCAGGGAATTACTATTGATACTGCACGCTGTTTTTTTAAAACAGACAAAAGAGAATATATTATCATTGATGCGCCCGGGCATATCGAGTTTTTAAAGAACATGGTAAGTGGCGCAGCAAGAGCTGAAGCAGCTCTGCTTGTGATTGATGCACACGAAGGGATAAAGGAAAACTCGAAGCGACATGGATATCTATTGTCAATGCTCGGCATTAAAAAAGTAATCATTCTTGTTAACAAAATGGATCTCGTCGGTTATCGTGAAGCGGATTTTGAAAAGATTAAAAATGAGTATGGAGCTTTTCTTGACAAATTAAAGGTAAAACCGATTACTTATATTCCTGTAAGTGCCCGCAACGGGGAGAATCTTGCCCGAAAATCGCACCAGATGCCCTGGTTTAAGGGTGGTTCTGTTCTTGAGACTGTTGATGCACTTGCAATCAAAGAACAGCCGCATGATAAATCATTCAGAATGCCGGTACAGGACATCTATAAATTTACAGAACATAATGACGATCGAAGAATTATTGCCGGAACCATAGAAACCGGTTCTGTAAATGTTGGTGATACCGTTATTTTTAGGCCATCCGGTAAGAAATCCCGTATTACCTCAATTGAAGGATTTAACGAACCGGTTAAAAAAAGTGCGCACAATGGTGATGCGACAGGTTTTACACTTGAAGATGAAGTGTACATAAAAAGAGGAGAAATTCTCTGCCGTCCGGAACAAAAACAACCAATAGTTACAAGCCGTTTCAGGGCAAACGTATTCTGGATGGGTAAAGCACCGCTTATAAAAGATAAAAAATATAAACTTAAAATAGCAACAGCACGTGCAACGGTAAGGCTTGTCAATATTGTAAACAGTATTGATGCTACATCACTGTCATCAATTGACAAAAAAGTACAACTTGACCGTCATGATGTAGCCGAGTGTGTTTTTGATACAACAAAGCCCATTGCATTCGATACGATTGACGAAATCGAGACAACAGGACGCTTTGTCATTGTTGACAATTATGATATCGCCGGTGGTGGTATTGTTACCGGTAGTGAGGAATCGCAGGAGTCATGGCTTGATTCACACGTTTCATTACGTGAGAAGCGTTGGGAACATGGGTTGGTAACGCGAGGCAACAGGGTTGCAAGAAACAATCATGGATCACGATTTGTACTGGTGACTGGTACCAACAGCAGGAAGATCGCTGCTGAACTTGAAAAGCAACTTTTCAGTGCTGGTTTTAATAGTTATTATCTTAGTGATACAACGCTTCGGATTGGTATCGATGCAGAAAGGTCATTAGATGATTTTAATGAGAATAAAATTTACAGAATCGGTGAGATCGGTAGAATCCTGACAGATGCCGGGTTTATATTTATTACTACACTTGAAGAAAACGATGACAGTGATATTGCAATACTGAGACAACTGAATACTCCGGAACCGGTATTAGTTGCATCTGTACATAAATCAGGCCAGGATTGCAATGCTGATCTGATAATATCACCAGAGAATTCTGTTAATGATGCTGCAACTGCGATAAGCAAAAAACTTAAAACTTTAGGTATTATAAGAAATTACATTATTTAATTCTAAACATCATTCACTAAAAGGGGTAGATGTAGTTTACATTCACGATATCGTAGAACTGACATCGTTACTAAACGGTGGACATCAGGAAGGTGGCGTTCGGCAGGAACTGAAAATGTATCACTCTAAATGCTAAATTGAATAATCATACTGGGAGTCTGCAACTTTTTGACGGTCGACCAGATCCTGAAATGTTGTAACATTAAAAATCTGAGACATTGCGTCCTTTGCGTGTGTCCAGAGTTCTTTAAAAATACAACTTATTGACGACATAATTTAATATAATAGAATCCCTACTAATGCAATTATAATTATTTGGAAGAATATAAGAAAATGCCGTAAATGTTTGTAGGTTATAGATAATTTGTCACTATTTATAACTCTACTAAACAGAGGGTATAAGCTGTGTTAAGCTTTATACAATAATACTAACCAGGTTTGCCGAAATCCTGTGATTCAATAGCTGGTTATTATTTAAAAATTTCATTCAGATATGCACTGAACTATATTAATCGCATGAAACAAAAAGTTTTAGACCGTTTTTTACGATATGTATGCATTGATACTCAATCTGATGAAAAAAGTACATCACTTCCATCGACACGAAATCAATTCGAACTGGCAAATCTGCTTGTCAAAGAGCTGTTTGAGCTTGGAATCAATGATGTATATGTTAATGACAGCTGTTATGTATTTGGTACAGTTCCTTCTAATTGCCAGGTTTCTCAACCGGTCATTGCATTGATTGCACATCTTGATACCTCACCCGATATAAGCGGACAAAATGTTAAACCTCAGGTTATTGAAAACTATACCGGCGGTGACATACCGTTGCCAGGTAATCCATCACTTTCAATTGCTGTTTCCGATAATCATCATCTCACTGAGTCAATAGGACACACAATCGTAACCACTGACGGTACTACACTGCTTGGTTCTGATGACAAAGCCGGTGTGGCTGCCATTATGGCCACAGTCGAATATCTTGTAAATCATCCGGAGATTCAGCATGGTGAAATAAGGGTCTGCTTTACACCCGATGAGGAAACAGGAAATGGACTCTCAAATTTCGACACAAAAGAATTACACGCGGATTTTGGCTATACTATTGATGGTGGCTTTACAGGTGAGCTTAACAATGAGACTTTTTCTGCTGATTCTGCAAAAATCGTAATTACTGGTGTCGATATGCATCCCGGATATGCGAAGAACAAGATGATAAACAGCGCCAAAGCGGCTGCATATATTCTATGCAGGCTGCCAGATCATATTTCGCCGGAACATACCTGTAACTATGAATCGTATATTCATCCTGTCAACATACAGGGCTGTGTATCAGAATCAACAATTAATCTGATTTTAAGAGATTTTGATGATGATGGCCTGATGAAATTACACAAGTTTCTCGATGATTTGGTTGATGAAACGAAACGCAGGTTTATTGGCATTAAAATCGGCATATTATATAAATCTACCTATAAAAATATGGCTGAAACCTTAAAAACCAATCCTCATATTACCGAACGACTTGAAAATGCCGTACTAAAAACGGGTATTACTCCAAAATGGATACCAATTCGGGGTGGTACTGACGGGTCAAAACTTACGGCTATGGGAATCCCGACGCCTAATATTTTCACTGCTTCCTGTAACTCGCATAGTTTAACAGAGTGGCAATCGATTGATGGGCTTGTTAAAGCTGTTGAAACCCTTGTCAATCTTGTTGCGATTGAAGATCCTGAAAGGTGATCTTTGGTTCCTTCATTTTGATTTAATGTACAAATCACAAAGATCAACCGCTTCGGTTTTTACTTGTCAATAATGAAATACAAAAGGATTCGCATTCGGAACAGGTTTTTTTTAAATCTAAGTTAGTACGTTATCTTGATCGTATATGTAAGGAATCTCATAAAGCATTGGAGCTTGACTATTCAAAAATTCACACGGATTCTATAAAAGTAAGCAATAATTGAAGGGATGAATAATTGTGATCATTGTGGATGCATTCAGAGATTTCATGCGTTATGGTAATTTGTTAATTTATTTATGATCAGATTTTTATGTCTGTTAATGTACTCTTTTATTGATAGAAAGGGATGCCTGAAAAAGTTGAGATTTTTAAATGAGTCTTTACTACGCGAAAAGTTAAGTACATCCGGAAAGAGCTCAAGAGCAAATAATGCGGCATTGAAAACTGACGCAGATGATGGAAATGCTCTGTTCAGTAGTGTAAAGAAAAATGTGTGAAACTTGAAATGTGTCAGCAATTGAGATGTCTGAAGCCAGAACCAGAGTCGTAAAAACTGGTTTCCCGTTTCCGTAAGCCCCTCAAGGGTAATAAAAGGAATTCCATGTACCTTTTTTCCATATGAAAAAAAGAGATAGATAAAAGCGATAAAAAGAAAAAAAGGCCAAAATCTGAACGGGTACAATAAAGTACGAAGTGATGCACCACATACAAATTGAACACAAATACTCATACTTACTGTAGCAATTACCAGTATCACACTTGATTTAACAAAAATAATACCGATACAAAGCGCAAAAAAAACAAGCCCGGCAAATGAAGCCGCTTTATCCTGAAAGAGAGATTGTCTGGATGGAGATCCGGATTCGAATGGCGGTAATTTGTCGCGAATATCAATTACCGGAAAAATTGCGGTTGCCAGAAGGCCGATAAGCAGGCCAAAAATCAGTGATGCGCCACACATAAAGGGTAGTTGATAAAAGATAAATGAATTTTGGATCATTGATAAATAGATAACAAATATCTGGGTACAATTATGTACGGCTGCGCCAATCATACTAATACCTATAGTACCAAATATTGCTTTGTTTCCCGATAATTTAAAACATATACCCATCGCGAGTGTTGCAACAACTCCTCCGCTGGTACTTAACATAAAAGTAATAAAGGAAAAACCGAAATAAAAACTGATTATCCACGTGCGAAGAAATGAAAACAGGACTGCATCAATGGTTCCATAACGAACTATCCAGAGCAGTGTGATACAATTTGCCAGGCCTGGTTTCAACCATGGTAAAAAAGGAATACGGGGAAGCAGCATCTCAAGGGCACTCAGCGATAATGCTATGAGTATCCAGAGCGTTTTTTCAACGTTTTCACTTATTTCTGAATGACTATCGTGCAATCCCATCAGGTACCTCTTCATGGTTGGGGTTGCCGCTGATGACAATAAGAATATGGTTAGGGGCACAAACTATCTGCTGCCCCTGCTGCGTTATCCGACCACTTTTCATACAAAGTTTATGCGGGCAATGAATATCAATGACTTCCACACCTGCATTTTTAATGGCAATAACCATCATATCGTTGATTCCCTTAATTGAAACGATGTTTTCAGAAGCAAGAGGATATGTTGCAACGAGTTTGTTATCTTTATATATATCAACAATTTGGGGCGTATTTGCAGATAGTAGCGGTATTGATAGCGCACACCCTGTTAATAAAATCAAAATTATGATGATATCACCCCAGCGGAAAACAGCAATTGATTTGTGTGTCATAATTCTCTTTGTAGAAATTGTTTCAGAATTGTATAATAATAAAATGGAATATAAAGCACAACAAAAATGACAAGTGGCTATGGAAAAAAAACAGACTGAAACTATTGCAAAGAGATCGTCCAGAACGATTAGCAGAGATGATGTATGTGTGTATAGTATCCTGTTTCGGGTACTGGTTGATCTGGCTGCGCTGTTTTTTCTTGGTATGGCAATTCTGCATTACTTTTTAAAATGATTGTTTAATTACCTGCCGGTAAAGCACATGATGATTTCGGTAGACTCGCAGAAATCCGATTCGGTGAGATTATCAGACCTGGTGTTCCCGTTACTGATTATACATGGTAAAGGTAACCGGATACACTCAAAACATTGCGTAAGCAGAAGTCAACTAATGGTGTAATTGCTTCATGTCCGATATAACTATTGATTTTGCATAAAACAGATTGTTGTGCATTGATAATCCGGTATATATCTTAATCCCTTTGGTAGTCCATGTTTTACTGATAGAAAGTTTTCCGTGAGTGATATCATTGAATCCGATGTAAAATGTTTTCGATGATTTCGATGATGTTAATTCGCGGTAGAGTGCTTCCATAGTTAACAGTAACGGGCGAAGAACCATATCAAGGCTGTCTGGCCTTACGGTGCGGGTTTCTGTCTCATATTTGTAATAGGTACCTGAGTCATTAAAGAAAAATGCTCTGATAAAGAATGTCTGGCTATTTGAATCAGTGTAGTAGAGAAATGATCTCTGGTCGACAATATCAGTAATTCCCCTGTTTGTAAGAAGCGTTATTACACTCCGGTGTGAAATACCAAAGGGAATGTCCATAATGTCAACAGGTGTGCGTTTTACTTCAGAAAGTTCTTTGGCAAGCAACAGTGAGTCAGATGTCTTCTTAACAGCTGCTTTGGCTGCAATATTTGCAAGACTGTCTTTGGTGTGTTTGTCATACATTTGGTTTTGGTACCATGCAGCGACGTCGCAGGGAAGACTGCGGGAGTTACGGTTTGATGAATCTTCGGAAAAAGATCGCAGTATTTGGGGATAATCGTTTCGTGTTACGACACTGTTAATTGAATTTTTCCATTGTATCAATTTGTTAAGTGGAACAGGTGAATGATCACCGGTACACGTCTGGTAATCAAGACGAATCTTCTGTTCGATAAATTTAAAAAATAGTGTATCATCGCTCTTGTCTGCATGTAACAATTGCTGCATGCAGAGACACAATATGAACAGCACATAAAAATCTTTACGGTACATTACTGTAATCCCGTTCATGAGTTTTTCGCAGCTTACTATATGTCAGTCAACAATAAATCTGCTTGCCCAGCTGCGAACATCCTTACCATTAAGTATATGGAATTTGCGAAGTTTGCGCAAGGTCTCATT